>RFIR01000351.1 GCA_003695135.1 Alphaproteobacteria bacterium
ACCCGGTCCAGCATCTCGATGGACAGCTCGCGCGCCTGGCGCTTGCTCATGCTGGTGTGGATCAGCAGCTGCTCGACCATCTGGTTGCCGATGGTGATCGCCGGCGCGAAGCTCGCCATCGGCTCCTGAAAGATCATCGAGATCGCGCCGCCGCGCACGATCTTCTTTTCCTTCGCGTTGCGCAGGCTCATCACGTCGATCGTGCCATCGTCGACATGAAGCAGGATCTTCGAGCCCTCGCCGTATACGGCATTGCGCGCATTCATCAGCATCAGCGACTTGGCGGTGACCGACTTGCCCGATCCGCTCTCGCCCACCAGCCCCAGCACCTTGCCGGCATCGAGCGAGAACGACACGTCGTCGACCGCCACCACCCGGCCCTCGTCGGTGTCGAACTGGACCGTCAGACTCTCGACGTCGATCAGCCGGCTCATTTCGACTTGTCCGAATAGGGATCGGCGGCATCGCGCAGCCCGTCGCCGACAAAGACGAAGGCAAGCACCAGCGCGACGAAGAAGATGACCGGAATGAAATACCACTGGTAGTTCAGGAGGACATCGGCCTTGGAGACGTTCTGCATCAGCGCGCCGAGCGAGTTCACCGGGTCCTTCAGCCCCAGACCGATGAAGCTGAGCGCGGTCTCCGAGCGTACCATGTAGGGAAACGAGATCATCAGATCGACGATGATGTAGCTGGTGAAGCTGGGCAGCAGGTGGCGGCGGATGATGTGGCCTGGCGAGGCCCCGCACAGCTCGGCCGCCAGCACGTATTCCTGCGTCCGCTCGGTCAGCAGATGGGTGCGGATGCGCCGCGCCAGCGTCGGCCAGCCGATGAATCCCAGCACGATGGAGATGAAGAAGAAGCGCTCCTCCGAACTCCATGTGTCGGGGATGAAGGCGGCAATCGCCATGAACAGCGGGATCGAGGGGACGGTGCGGATGGCGTCGGTGATCATCTGCAGCACGCCGTCGATCCAGCCGCCGAAATACCCCGCCACCCCGCCGATGATCAGCGCCAGCACGAAGGAGATCAGCACCCCCAGCGTGCCGACGGCCAGCGAGGTCCAGATCGCGTGCAGGGTGCGGCCGAAGATGTCCTTGCCGCTGGCATCGGTGCCGAACAGGTGGATCTTGCCGCCCTCGGCGCCGAACAGGTGCAGGTTGCCCGGGATCAGGCCCAGAAGCTTGTAGTCCCAGCCGCGCACGAAGAAGGTCATGTAGATGCGCTTGCTGCGGTCTTCGGTCATCACCCAGCGGAAATTGGTCTTGATCGACCGCTCCCGCTTGGTGGCATAGATGAAGGGGCGGAAGGAAAACCCGTTCTCGTCCCAGAATTTCGGGATCTGCGGCGCGCCGTTCTCGTACTGGTCGTCGCGGCCGGCGATGGTCGGGTCATAGGGCGACAGGAACGGCGCGAAGACCCCCATCAGGATCATCAGGATCAGCGCCCAGGCCGCGATCATCGCGGTGCGGTTGCCCTTGAACCGCGTCCAGATCAGCTGGCCCTGCGAGGCGGTGAAATAGGCCTCCTTGGCCTTCTGGTCGATGCCGTCCTTCCGTTTCCTGCGCCAGAACATGTGCCTACCCCATCAGCCCCTTGCGCACCCGCGGGTCGATCAGCGCCAGCAGGATGTCGGTGACGAAATTGAGCGCGACGATCGAGGCGGTCAGCAGGAAGATGATCGCGCCGGCAAGCTGCTGGTCGTTCGAACGCGCCAGCGATTCGAACAGGAGCGCGCCGGCCTCGGTCAGCGTCATGATCAGCGCCACGATCGGCAGCTCGTTGAAGATGCGGTTGAGGTCGAAGCCGAGCGAATTGATCACCGGCCCCAGCGAATGCTTGGCCGGATAGCGCCACAACAGCCGCGAGCCGGACACGCCGCGCGCGCGGGCGGCGGTGACATAGAGCTTGCCGATCTCGTCGAGCATCAGCGCCCGCACCGTCTGCAGCGCGAAGGCGGTGGCCGACCAGCCGAGGATGAAGATCGGCAGCCAGGCATGCGACATGAAATCCCAGAACTTGGGCCAGCCCCAGGCCGCGTCGCGGAATTCCTTGGAATAGAGCCCGGTCAGGCTGGAACCGAAATAGACCGTGGCGATCAGCATGATGATCAGCGCCAGCAGGAAATTGGGCAGGGCCAGACCCAGATAGCTGACGAAGCGCAGGATGTTGTTGGTCACCGCGTTGTTCGAGCTTGCCGCTATGATGCCCACCGGGACCGCGATCAGATAGGACAGGATCAGCGCGGCCATGCACATGCCCAGCGAGATCCAGAACTTGTCGGCCAGAAGCTGATTGATGTTGACGCGCAGGATGCAGCTGTCGCCGAACTCGCCGCGGAAGAAGGCGTTGAACACCCACTTGCCCCAGCGTTCGAGGAACGGGCGGTCGAGACCAAGCCGGCGTTCCTCGGCCTTGATGTCGGCAATGGTGATCTGGGAGCCTTGCGTGTTCTTGAACGCCAGATAGCGCTCGGCGCAGGTTCCGGGCACCAGCTCCATCAGCGTGAACACGATCAGCGACACCGTCAGCAGGGTCACGATGGCCATGAAGGCCCGGGTCAGCGCGAATTGGGCGAACTGGATCATGGCGATGCGGCCTGGATCGGGAGGTGGAGCCGGAGCGGCGCCCGCCGCTCCGGCCCGGTTTCAGATCGGAACCCCGACGCTCATTCGTCGAGATACCACTGGGGCCCGCGATAGGGGTAGGTCCGGTAGTATTCGTAGGATTCCGTCTTGAACTCGGGGAAGTTCTTCAACGCGTTGCGATGATAGATCGGCCCGGACGACAGCACCGTGCCGAGGAACAGCAGGTTGCCGGTCATGTTCTCGACCAGCCGCGCACCAAGCTTGTCGGATTCCGGCGTGCCGACCGGGGTCGACTGGAAGGCGGTGATGTCCTCCATCATCTGCTTGACGTAATCGGGCGGCTCGACGCCCTTGGTCCCGCCCGAATCGACCCATTCGGCCCACAGCATGCCGGTGCGGTGGGCGAAGTAGTTCTCGAAGGGCGGCACCCACAGCTCGTTGTTGCCAAGGATGATGGCCAGCGGCTGCGACTTCTCCCACAGCCCGATATCGAGCTGGTTGGAGGACTGGGCCGAGCGGTACTCGTCCGGCGTCACCTCCTTGACCGTGGTCTTGATGCCGACATCGGCCCATTGCTGGGCGAGCAGCTCGACCACCTGGCCGGGCAGGCCCTGCTGGGCGAACTGCATGTTCAGGATGAAGGCATCGCCATTGGGCAGCTCACGGAAGCCGTCGCCGTCCCTGTCGACCATGCCGATCTCGTCCAGAAGCGCCTTGGCGCCGTCAGGATCGTATTCGATGGCGAACTTGGTCCATTTCGGATCGACGAATTCCGGTACCGGCGAGAAGCCGATATACTGGCGCGGCTCGCCCTGTCCGAAATAGGCGGTCTCGTTGATCTCGTCGCGGTTCATCGCGATCGACATCGCCTTGCGGAAGCGCAGATCGCCGAACACCGCCCGCTTGGCCAGATCGTAGCTGGTGACGTTGAACGACACCGTCGGCATCGAGATGCGCGGCTTGATCTGGATGGTGTAGTCGCCCTTTTCCTGGTTCTCCAGCAGGATCGGCGCGTCGGGCAGGCCGAGCGACTGGGCCTTGTAGTCGACCTCGCCATTGATCAGCTTCAGCAGCCGGACCTCGTGGTCATTGGCAAACACCTCGTCCTGCTCGCTGATATAGGGCAGCTGGTGGCCGGCGGTATCGACCTGGAAGAAATAGGGGTTGGCCACATAATGCCGGCTTTCCGTCGTCTCGCTGATCAGGAAGTGGCTCTCGAGCGTCGGCACCGCATGCTTGGGCAGCTTGTCGAGGATGTCGGGCGAGTTCAGCATCGGCGAGCCGGTGTCGGTCCAGTCCGAGTTGCCGTAATAGGCCTTGATCGCGGCATAGCCGTCCTTGAAGCCCAGGCTCTGGGCATAGGCGTCGGCATCCGGATTGACGTCCGGGTGGAACTTGCCCAGGAAGTGCTTGGGCTGGAAGCCCTGCGCATAATGGGTGGCGAAATGCGCCAGCAGGCCGGGCTTGGGCGCCGGCAGCTTGAAGATCACCGTCTGCGGGTCCGGGGTTTCGACCGTCATCCGCTTGCCGCCGACGGTGACATAGTCCTTCGGCTTCTCGTAGATGTTCGGGTCCATCATCAGGTTGTCGTACCAGAACTTCACGTCGGCCGAGGTGAAGGGCTCGCCATCCGACCACTTGTGGCCCTTGCGCAGATGGAAGGTCAGCTCGGTGTAGTCGTCATTCCATTCCCAGGACTTGGCGACGTTGGGCACGATGGTCTGCAGGTCGTCGGAATAGCGCACCAGATTGACGTGGCGCACCGACAGGAAGTCCGAGGTGCCGGCCTCGTTGGCGTTGGAGAGCACGTCGAAGGTGCCGCCATACTTGCCGATCGAATCATAGGGTGCCACGACCAGCGGCTCCTCCGGCAGGCGCTCGGCCAGCGGCGGCAGCTCGGGGTTGCCGTAGATCATCGCGTTCAGCTTGGCGATGTCGGGGTTTTCCGAAAACTCCAGCTTGCAGTTGGCAAGCTTCTCGAACTCGGCGAGCTCGTACTGTTCGGGGAACGCGCCCGCCGGCACGCCCATGGGATCGGCGACGGTCACCGCCGGGCAGTTGGCCATCGCGGTGCCGCTCAACGCGACCACGGCGATGCCGGCCAACAACAATCGTTTCATCTGGTCTTTCCTCCCTCTTTTGCAAGGCGGTTTGGATGGGCGGCCACGCCGGAACGCATGACGGCGGCAGGGCCGATCCTGCCCGGTACCGCAGATCTGCGACGGTTTCGCGACATCTCCGCAGCACCTCCCCCACAGCCGCGGTGAACCGGCAAGGTCACCCGCCCTGCAAGAGCCTCCGACATGCAAACGCGCCCTGAAGACAGCCTTTTGCAGGCGAAACTTTGGAACGTAATATTCTTTCCGTCAACGCATTTCGGGAAGTCGGCCGCGGCGGGGGCAGCCGTCTCGCCACCGGACTGCCCGACAACAGGACGTCGCCGCCGACCGTCCGGCGGGCGGAACTCGATGCATGGACGGGATTCCCGGACACAGATCGCCGACGGGGGCAGGGCGTCGGGGGTGCTGCCGGCCCGGCCTAGCCGCCGGTCAGCGACATGTGCCGGCCGACGCGTCCGCGCACCTCGCTGCGCGAATAGTCGAAATCATGCCCCCTGGGCTTGCGGGCGATGGCATTGCGGATCGCCGCGGTCAGGGCGCGGTCATCTTCGGGATGGGCGCGCAGCACCGCGCGCAGATCGGCATCGTCGTCCTGGCCCAGGCACATGTAGAGCTGCCCGGTGCAGGTCAGACGCACCCGGTTGCAGCTCTCGCAGAAATTGTGGGTGAGCGGGGTGATGAAGCCGAGACGCTGCCCGGTCTCGGCCAGCCGCACATAGCGGGCCGGTCCGCCGGTGCGGTCGGGAATGTCGACGAGCTGCCAGCGCTCCTCCAGCCGTGCGCGCAGCTCGCTCAGCGCCCAGTACTGATCGAGCCGGTCGGCGTCGACATCGCCCATCGGCATCACCTCGATGAAGGTCAGGTCGAAGCCGCGGCTGCCGCACCATTCGACCATGTCGAACAGCTCGACGTCATTGAAGCCCTTCAGCGCCACCATGTTGATCTTGACCGCAAGACCGGCCTCGACCGCGGCATCGATGCCGTCGAGCACCTGGCCCAGCCGGCCCCAGCGCGTGACGGCGGCGAACTTCGCCTTGTCCAGCGTGTCGAGCGAGACATTGACCCGGCGCACCCCGCAATCGGCCAGCCGGGTGGCGAAGCGGCGCATCTGGCTGGCATTGGTGGTCAGGGTCAGCTCGTCCAGCGCGCCGCTTGCCAGATGGCGCGACATCGCCTCGAAGAATCCCATGATGCCGCGCCGGACCAGCGGCTCGCCCCCGGTGATCCGCAGCTTGCGCACCCCCAGCCCGATGAAGGCCGAGCAGAGCCGGTCGAGCTCCTCCAGCGTGAGCAGGTCCTTCTTGGGCAGAAAGGTCATGTGTTCGGCCATGCAATATGTGCAGCGGAAATCGCAGCGATCGGTGACCGACACGCGCAGATAGGTCACAGCGCGCTCGAAAGGATCGACGAGTTGTGGTGCTGTCATGCGCTCCCTCCCTGCAGCCATTTATAGGGCGGTACGGCTTGCGGGGAAAGCCCGCCCGTGCCGCGACGCTGCGGCGCAGCGCGGTCGGGGTGCTCGGAGCCAGCCGATACATGCGAACGCCATCGGAAAGTTCGGATCAGGAGCGGGAGACGTGCCCGACACAAGCTTCGCCCGGCGCAGCCGGGCGGCGCCCGACCCTGCCCCCGGGAGGGCGCATTGCGACGCCGGTCACGGG
>RFIR01000352.1 GCA_003695135.1 Alphaproteobacteria bacterium
GAGCACCTGTCGCTGGGGATGGAGCATGGCGCCGCGCTGGCGTGGCTGAAGGCGCGCGATCTGGTGAAGGCTTCGGCCACCACCGATTCACGGATCGATATCGACTTGCGCTGGTCGGAACGCGAACGCGGCCAGTTCCGGCGCGCCTTTCCCGATATTGCGATCTGAACAGCCATGCCGGCGATCTGAGCCGGCGGGGCCGGTTCAATCGAGAATATAGAACATAATACCGATTATCTGAATCAAGACACCGCCTGTATCCGGGCGGCGACCCGGTTGTCGTCCTTCAACCGCCGCTCCCAGCGGCAGCCGGCGCTTCGGTCGATCACGGGCTCTGGATTTCCGGCCCGCCGCGTTGCTATGAGGGGGTCCCACCGCGAGCGAGGACCCCGCGATGCTGCCCTGGTCGACAAGCGTAGCCGTGCGCTACACGCCCTTCGTGACCTGGGCGCTGATCGTGGTCAACGCGATCGTGTTCCTGTTCGAGCAATCGCTGCCGCCGCGCGCGCTCGACGCTCTGCTGGTCCACTACGCGCTGGTGCCGGCGCGCTATTTCAATCCCGAATGGGCGCTGGCGAACGGGCTCGATCCCGGCAACTACCTGCCCTTTCTGACCAATACCTTCATGCATGCGGGCTGGATGCATGTGATCCTCAACATGTGGTCGCTTCTGATCTTCGGCCCGGCGGTCGAGGATCGTCTGGGGCCCCTGCGCTTTCTCGGCTTCTATCTGGTCTGCGGCGTCGGCGCGAGCGTGGCCCACGGGCTCGTCAACAGCGATTCGCTGGTGCCCGCGCTCGGCGCCTCGGGTGCCATCGCCGGGGTGATGGGCGCCTTCATGCGGCTCTTTCCGCTGTCGCGGGTGGTGGTACTGGTGCCGGTGATCTTCCTGCCCTTCTTCTTCGAGCTCCATGCCTTCTTCTTCGTCGGCTTCTGGATGGCCCTGCAGCTCATGCAGGGTCTGGCGGGGCTGTTCGATTCCAACACGCTGGGCGGTGTCGCCTGGTGGGCGCATATCGGCGGATTCGCGGTCGGCTGGCTGGCGATCGGCTGGCTGCAGCTAACGCCCGTCCGCTATCGCCCGCCGCAGCCCGATGAGGGCCGGTTCGGATTCGCCCCCGACGGCCGGCGGCGCAGAAAGGGACCCTGGTCATGAATTTCGTCGATCTCATCTGGATCTTCTTCATCGTCTCGGCCCTGCAGCCGGTACTTACGCGGCGCTATCTGGAGGCGATGCGCCAGCGCAAGATCGCCGAGATCGAGCGCCAGCGCGGCTCGCGGGTGATCCTGCTGGTGCACCGGCAGGAGACGATGAGCCTGCTGGGCTTTCCGTTGATGCGCTATATCGACATCCACGATGCCGAGGAGGTGCTGCGCGCGGTGCAGATGACCGATGACGACATGGCCCTCGACATCGTGCTGCACACGCCCGGCGGGCTGGTGCTGGCCGCAACCCAGATCGCGCGCGCGGTCAAGCGCCATCCGGGCAAGGTGACGGTCTTCGTTCCGCATATGGCGATGTCGGGCGGCACGCTGATCGCCATGGCCGCCGACGAGATCGTGATGTGCGAGCATTCCGTGCTCGGCCCCGTCGATCCGCAGCTGGGCGACCAGCCGGCCGCCTCGCTGGTGAAGGTGGTCGCGCGCAAGCCGGTGGCCGAGATCGACGACCGGACGCTGGTTCTGGCCGATATCGGCGAGAAGGCCATCGCCCAGCTGCGCGCGACCGTCGAACGCCTGCTGACGGGCACCCTGCCCGAGGAGAAGGTCAAGGCCCTGGCCGAAGCGATGACCGAGGGGCGCTGGACCCATGATCATGCCATCTTCGCCGAGGAGGCGCGGGAGCTCGGGCTCAATGTCAGCACCGAGATGCCCGAATCGGTGCTGGAGCTGATGGCGCTGTTTCCACAGGCCACCCAGCGCACGCCGACGGTGGAATATCTGCCCCGGCCCTATCGCGGCAGTAACGACGGCAAGCGATAAGGCGCCGGGCGATCGCGATCGCAGCCGCGGGGACGGCACGATGCAGCACAGCATGACGCTGCGCGTCTATTACGAGGACACCGACATGGCCGGTGTCGTTTATTATGCTAACTATCTGAAATACCTCGAACGCGGGCGGTCCGAGGCGGTGCGGGCGGCCGGCATCGACCAGCGGCAGATGCGCGCGGCGGGGCTGGTCTTCGTGGTGCGCCGAATCGCGGCGGAATATTTGGCCCCGGCCCGTTTCGACGATCTGCTGACGGTGGAAACCCGGCTCACCGGCCTCAGGGGGGCGAGTTTCGCCATGTCCCAGCGGGTGCTGCGCGACGGCAAGCCGCTGCTTGCGGCCGAGCTGACGCTGGCCTGCATGGATCTCGACGGCCGGCCGCAGCGCATTCCGCGCGAAATCCGCATTGCACTCGGGCGCGTGACCGACTAACCCTCGCCTGTTCGTGAACGGGAACAAATTTCCGGTGCAGGCGCTGTCGATTCTGCTAGACTGTGCCGGAATGGCAACGGAACCGGCCGGAACAGGGCGGTCCGGCGCGGGCAGTGTCAAGGCAGGTGCATGGAAACCGAGACAATAGCTGCGGCTCAGCAGATCGATTTTTCGTTGCTTGCGCTCTTCTTGCGCGCGACGCTGACCGTGAAGATCGTGATGATCGTGCTCATCCTGGCTTCGGTCTGGTCCTGGGGCATCATCATCGATCGGCTGATCCGCTACCGACGGGCGTTGCGCGACGTTGAGGGGTTCGAGTCGGCCTTCTGGTCGGGACAGCCGCTGGAGGATCTTTTCGACCGGGTCTCGCGGGCGCCGAAATCGGCGATGGAACGCATATTCGTGGCCGGGATGAACGAATGGCGCCGCTCCTATTCCCGCTCCGGCCTGATCGCCGGGGCGCAGACCCGCATCGAGCGGTCGATGAACGTCACCATCGCGCGCGAGACCGAGGCGATCAATGCCGGGCTGGGCGTGCTGGCCACTGTGGGTTCGATCTCGCCCTTCATCGGGCTGTTCGGCACGGTGTGGGGCATCAAGAACGCCTTTGAAAACATCGCCATGCAGCAGAACACCAACCTCGCGGTGGTCGCACCCGGCATCGCCGAGGCGCTGGTGGCCACCGCGCTGGGACTGCTGGCGGCGATCCCGGCGGTGGTGTTCTACAACAAGCTATCCGGCGATGCCGACCGGATCACCGCCGATCTGGACAATTTCGCCGAGGAGTTCTCCACCCTGCTGTCGCGCCAGATCGATCAGGGGGGCGGCTGAGATGGCCGTCAGCCTGAGCCGGCACCGCAGCCGCAGGAACCGGCGGCCGCCGCGGCGGCAGATGTCGGAGATCAACGTCACGCCGATGGTCGACGTGATGCTGGTGCTGCTGATCATCTTCATGGTCGCGGCCCCCCTGCTGACGGTGGGGGTGCCGGTGGAGCTGCCCAAGACCGCCGCCGCGCCCCTTCCCAGCGAGCAGGAGGAGCCGCTGACCATCGCGCTGACCGCCGATGGGCGGGTGCTGCTGCAGAAGGAGGAGGTCGAGCTCAACCGCCTCGTCGCCACCCTGCGCGCCATCGCCGCCGAACGCCGCGACGACAAGGTATTCCTGCGCGCCGACGGAAAGGTGCCCTATGAACGTGTCGCCCAGGTGATGGGTGCGCTCAATGCCGGCGGCTTCAACCGGATCGGGCTTGTCACCGATCCGGGGGGACCGCGCTTCGACGGCACGGTGGAAAACTGAGGGAGGCCCGGCGCGATGAGGCGGAGCCTGGCGATCTCGGCAGCGCTGCACATGATCATCATCCTGCTGGCGATGTTCAGCGGGCAGATCTTCCGCTCCGACGAAGCCAGGGCGATCCAGATCTCGGAGGTCGAGCTGATCAGCCCCGCCGAGTTCGATGCCGCCTTCTCGACCGCACCCGAGGCGCCGAAATCCGAGCTGCCGAGCCTCTCGCCCCCCGAGCTCGATGGTGCCGAGATCGATGCGCCCGACGCGCCGCAGACGCCCGAGAAGCTGGCGATCGAGCGCATCGGCGCCGACCGGGCCGAGGATGCGCCGCGGCTCGATGCGGTGCGCGAGGAACCCAGGCCCGACATCGCGCTCGATGTGCCCGCGGCGCCGGAGGCACCGGTGGACAGTGCCGCGCCCGAGGGTGTGAGCCTGATCACCCCGCGCGTGGTCGGCCCGGCCATTCCCGAGCAGCGCCGCCAGCGGCCCGATGCCACCACGCTCGCGCCCGAATCGCCGGCCCGCCCTGCCCCGCGCATCTCCACCACCCCGGCGCCGAAACCGCCGACCGACGCCACGCCGGCCGAGGAGGCCAGCCCCGAGGTCGCGCCCAGCGACACCGCCACCGAGGTAGCCGAGGAAAAGCCGGCCGAAGCCCCGCCCGAAGCGGCGACTGAGATCGTGCCCGAGGTGGAAAACGAGCCCGAGACGATCGAATCGGTGACGCCGCTCGCCTCTGCCCCGCCGCCGAAACGGCCCCGCCGCCCGACGCGTACTGCCGAGGCCCGGCCGGAGGAGACCCGCCCGGCACCGGCCGCTTCGCCGAACAGCGCTCAGCCGCGGCCGAGCACCAATCGCCAGCTCGGCCCGCCGGTCACCCGGCAGGAAAAGGAAGGCATCGCGCTGCCGATCCGCAAGCACTGGAATTTCGCCACGCTGGCCGGCCTGCCCGATGCCGACAGCCTCGTGGTCGAGATCCGGCTGAAGGTGACGCCGGATGGCAGGATCCGGGATCTCCAGCCCTACAGGCCGCGCAACCCGGAAGGAAACTTCAGGCGCGCCTTCGATCTGGCGCGCCGGGCGATCCTGATCGCCGAACGCAACGGGGCGCTCAAGTTCCCGCCGCAGGAGAAATACGAGCGCTGGAAGGAAATCATCCTGACCTTCGATCCAAAGCGGAATCGGGTCGGGTTCTGAAGGGGAAGAACGCAAGCCGCGCCGGAGGCACGAACGGCAACCCGCGGACAGATCGCGCGGGGGCCAGGACAGGGAAGAAGCGTGAGGGACAGATGCTGAGAATGATTGCCGCTGCCATGCTGGCCGCGCTGCTGCTGCCGGGCGCGGTCCCGGCGCAGCAGGCCGAACCGCTGCGGATCACCATCGACAATCCGAACATCGAGCCGATGCCGATCGCCGCCCCGGTCTTCATCGCCCGCAACGCCAAGGCGGCAGAGTACGCCTCCGATCTCGTGGACGTGATGGTCAACGATCTCACGGGGACCGCGCTGTTCCGGCTGATCCCGCGCGCGGCCTACATCTCCAGCCCCGCCCGGCTCGATGCCACGCCGAAATTCGAGAACTGGCGCGCGATCAACGCCGACAAGCTGATCGTCGGCTCGGTCAGCATGCGCCGCGGCAAGCTGACGGTGCGGTTCCGGCTGTGGGACGTGCCCTCCGGCACCCAGGATGGCGACGGTCTGCAGCTTGTCGGCGACCGGAAGGACTGGCGGCGGCTGGCGCACAAGATGGCCGATGCGATCTATTCACGCATCACCGGCGAGACCGGCTATTTCGACACCCGCATCGTCTTCGTGGCCGAGAGCGGGCCGAAGAACCGGCGGGTCAAGCGGCTGGCGATCGTCGATCAGGACGGGGCCAATCTGCGCTATCTGACCGGCGGCAACGATCTGGTGGTCACCCCGCGCTTTGATCCGACCAGTCAGCGCGTGATCTATCTCAGCTGGGCCACCGGCTCGCCGCGGGTGTTCCTGATGAATGTCGATACCGGCCAGCGCGAGGAGCTGGAACACCAGCCCGGCATGACCTTCGCGCCGCGCTTTTCGCCCGATGGCAGCAAGGTGGTGATGTCGCTGTCGATCGGCGGGAACACCGACATCTATGTCGTGCCGCTGGGAACGCGCCAGCGCATCCAGGTCACCGACAGCCCGTCGATCGAGACCGCACCCTGCTTCTCGCCCGACGGCACCCAGATCGTGTTCGAAAGCGATCGCAGCGGCTCCCAGCAGCTCTACGTCATCCCCGCCGGCGGCGGCGAGGCGCGGCGCATCAGCTTCGGCCAGGGGCGCTATGCGACGCCGGTCTGGTCGCCGCGCGGCGACCTGATCGCGTTCACCAAGCAGCTGGGCGGGCGGTTCTACATCGGCGTGATGCGCCCCGACGGCTCGGACGAGCGGCTGCTGACCGCCTCCTATCTCGACGAGGGGCCGACATGGGCGCCCAACGGGCGGGTGCTGATGTTCTTCCGCGATACCGGCGGTGCGGCCAGCCTGCCCGCGCTGATGAGCGTCGAGATCACCGGCCGCAATCTTCGTCGCGCGCCGCTTGACATTCCCGGCTCGGACCCTGCTTGGTCCCCCCTGCTCGACTGAACCCCAGATCCGGGCTGGCAGGGCCCGGTCCCGGTGCATGGTGCGACCGGGAACAAGGATGGAAACGGAGAACGGACATGAAACTGATGAAGCTCGTCATGGTCGCGGCGACGGCCCTGGGCGTCGCCGCCTGCTCTTCCCCGCCTCCGGCCGAGGAGCCGGCTGCGCCCACCATCTCGGAAGGCTCTGTGCAGTACTTCAACTCGGTGGTGGGGGATCGGGTGCTGTTTGCCTATGATTCCAGCGCGCTGAGCGACGAGGCGCAGGAGATCCTGACCCGACAGGCGCAGTGGCTCAACGCCTATCCCAATGTCACCGCGGTGATCGAGGGCCATGCCGACGAGCGCGGCACGCGTGAATACAACATCGCCCTCGGCGCGCGCCGGGCCAATGCCACCCGCGCCTTCCTCATCGCACAGGGCGTCGATGGCGCGCGGCTGCGCACGGTCTCCTATGGCAAGGAGCGGCCGGTGATGACCTGCCCGTCGGAAAGCTGCTGGTCGCAGAATCGCCGCACGGTCACGGTCGTCGAGGGTGCGCCGACCAGCTAGGGGTGCAATCCGGCGGAGTGATCGACCGGGCGCGCGGTGCGCCGCTGGCGCCCGTGCCCGTCCGGGGGCGGCCGGCTTTCGATTTCTGCTGCACTGCGCGGGCGAAATGCGCTAAAGCCTGCACCCCGGGGGCGGCCTGAGGGAGCGAAGCGCATGCGCGGGGTGTTGACTGCACTGGTGACGAGCCTTTTCCTGTCCCACGGGGCGGCGGCGCAGGGGTTGCCGCCCGAGGCGACGCTGGAGGATATTCGCCTCTACCTCAAGGAAATCGACACCCAGCTCGAAACCCTGCGCGCCCAGCTTCTGGCCACGGGCGTGCGGGCGCCGACCCCGCAGGGCAGCGCGCAGACGCGCTTTGACCGGCTGAAGGCCGAGATCGAGGATCTGACCGCGCGCGTGGAGCGGCTGGAGGGCTGGATCCGCAACATCGCCGAGGATGGCGGCCGACGCTACGCGGATGTGGAATTCCGCCTCTCCGAGCTTGAGGGCAACCCGGCGAGCACGGAGATCAAGCCGGTACCGCTGGGCGGCGAAGAACCCGCGACCCCGCCCGAAGGCGGCGAGAAACCGGTAACCGCGCTTTCCGAGCAGGGCGATTTCGACGCGGCGCAGGCACTGCTGAAGGATGGGAAGACGCAGGAGGCCGAGGCCGCCTTCCGCCGTTTCGTCGCCGACAATCCCGGCAGCCCGCTCCTGCCGGCCGCGACGCTGGGTCTGGCCGAGGCGCAAATGGCGCTGGGCCGCACGCGCGAGGCGGCCAAGAACTATCTCGGCGCCTTCAACCTCGCCCCCCAGGGCGCGGAGGCCCCGCAGGCGCTCTTTGGCGTCGGGCGGGCGCTGCGCCTGCTGGGCCAGCTGAGCGAGGCCTGCCTGACCTTCGACGAGCTTGAGCGCCGTTTCCCCGAACTCGCGCCGGACCTCGCCGCCTCTGTGGTCGAGGAGCGGCGAAGCGCCGGCTGCTCCTGACCGTGATCGACCGCGAGGCGGTGTTCCGCAGGCTGGAGGAGGGCCTCGCCTTCGCCGGCGACAGCGGTCCGCTCGGGCTGGCGGTCTCGGGCGGCAGCGATTCCACCGCACTCCTGGCGCTCGCGCATGACTGGGCGGCCGAAACCGGCCGGTCGCTGGCGGTGGTCACCGTCGATCACGGGCTTCGGGCGGAAAGCGCGGCCGAGGCACGCGCCGTCGCCGCCCGCTGCGCCGGTCTTGGCCTGTCCCACGAGACCCTGCATTGGGGCGGCTGGGACGGGCGGGGCAACCTGCAGGCCGCCGCACGCGCGGCGCGCAAGGCGCTGATCGGGCAATGGGCCCGGCGCCATGGCGTCCGGGCGGTGGCCAC
>RFIR01000046.1 GCA_003695135.1 Alphaproteobacteria bacterium
AGGAATGGGTGTGCACGCCGGTGAACAGCAGGCACTGATCGAGCTCGGAGCCGGAGATGATGCAGCCGCCCGAGACCATGGAGGACAGCGCATGCCCCATCCGGTCGGGCTCGTTATGGATGAACTTGGCCGGCGGCGTCAGCTCCTGATAGGTCCAGATCGGCCAGTTGGTGTCGTAGATGTCGAGATCGGGCGTGAAGTCGGTCAGGTCGATATTGGCCTGCCAGTAGGCATCGATGGTGCCGACATCGCGCCAGTAGGGCTTGTGCTCGCTGTCATTCTGCACGCAGGAGCGGCTGAAGGGATGGGCGGCGGCGGTTCCGGCCCTGACCAGTGCCGGGATGATGTCCTTGCCGAAATCATGGCTGGAGGATGCGTCATTCGCATCGCGCCTGAGAATGTCGAACAAGAGCCGCGTCTCGAAGACATAGATGCCCATGCTGGCCAGCGCACGCTCCGGATCGCCCGGCATGGGCGGCGGGTTCTGCGGCTTCTCGACGAAATCGGTGATCCGGTCGCTGGCATCGACCGCCATCACGCCGAAGCCCTTCGCTTCCTCTAGCGGCACCTCGATGCAGCCCACCGTCACCTCGGCCCCGCTTTCGACATGCTGCCTGAGCATCCGCGAATAATCCTGCCGGTAGACGTGATCGCCGGCGAGGATGATCATGTATTTCGGCGCGTAGCTCTCGATGATGTCGACGTTCTGATAGACGGCGTCCGCGGTGCCGCGATACCAGTTCACCTCGTCGATGCGCTGCGAGGCGGGCAGGATGTCGAGCCACTCGTTGCGCTCGGCGCGGAAGAAGCTCCAGCCGCGCTGAAGATGCCGGATCAGGCTGTGCGCCTTGTACTGGGTGGCCACGCACATGCGCCGGATGCCGGAATTCATCGCGTTCGACAGCGCGAAGTCGATGATGCGCGCCTTGCCGCCGAAGAACACCGCCGGCTTGGCGCGCTTGTCGGTCAGCTCCTTCAGGCGCGAACCGCGCCCGCCGGCCAGAACGAAGGCCATGGATTGCTGGGTCAGCTGCCGGATGTCCTTGCCCATGTCACCTCCTTTGCGGGGCGTCCCGCGTCATTCCCTGTCGAGCCTGAACATCAGTGTCGAAAGCGGCGGCAGCGTCAGGCAAAGCGAATGCGCCCGCCCCGAGGCCGGAACCGGCTCGCTTTCCACTCCGCCGAGATTGCCCCGCCCGCCGCCGGCATATTCGGCCGCATCGGTATTGAGAACCTCCACCCAGCGCCCCGGCTCCGGCACGCCGATCCGGCGTCCCGAACGCTCCAGCGGGGTGAAGTTCGACACCACCAGCACCGGGGCGTCCCCCTCCTCGCCGCGGCGCAGCCAGGCGAAGATCGATTCCTCGGCCGCGTCGGCCTCCACCCACTCGAATCCGTCCGCGCGGCAGTCGCGCCGGTGCAGCGCCGGGGTCTCGCGATAGATCCGGTTGAGATCGCGCACCAGCGCCTGCACGCCGCGATGCAGGTCGATGTCGAGCAGGTGCCAGTCGAGGCTGGTCTCGTGATTCCACTCGCGACCCTGCGCGAACTCGCCGCCCATGAACAGCAGCTTCTTGCCCGGATGACCCCACATGAAGCCGTAATAGGCGCGCAGATTGGCGAACTTCTCCGCCCCCTGCCCCGGCATGCGGTCCAGAAGCGAGCCCTTGCCATGCACGACCTCGTCATGGCTGAGCGGCAGGACGAAGTTTTCCGAGAACGCATAGGCCAGGCCGAAGGTGATCTGGCCGTGATGGTATTTGCGATGGATCGGATCGTGCTTCATGTAGGAGAGCGTGTCGTTCATCCAGCCCATGTTCCACTTGAAGCCGAAGCCGAGCCCGCCGCGGTCGGTCGGCGTGCAGACGCCGGGAAAGGCGGTGGATTCCTCGGCGATGGTCATGACGCCCTCGACATCGCCATAGACCGCCCGGTTCATGTGCTGGAGGAAGGCGATCGCCTCCAGATTCTCGCGCCCGCCATGGATGTTGGGCACCCATTCGCCGTCCTTGCGCGAATAGTCGCGATAGAGCATCGAGGCCACCGCATCGACGCGCAGACCGTCGACATGGTGCTCGCGCAGCCAGTAGATGGCGTTCGAGATCAGGAAGTTGGCGACCTCGGTGCGGCCGTAATTGTAGACACAGGTCCGCCAGTCGGGATGCCAGCCCTCGCGCGGGTCGGCATGTTCGTAGAGCGGGGTGCCGTCGAACCGGACCAGCCCATGCGCATCCTCGGGAAAATGGCCGGGAACCCAGTCGAGGATCAGCCCCAGCCCTGCCCGGTGGCAGGCATCCACCAAGGCGCGGAACTCGCCCGGCGTGCCATAGCGGATGGTCGGTGCGTAAAGCCCGATCGGCTGATAGCCCCAAGAGCCGTCGAAGGGGTATTCGGAAACCGGCAGCAGCTCGATATGGGTGAACCCCATCTCGCTTGCATAACCGACCAGCTCGCGCGCGTGCTCGAGATAGGTAAGCGGTCGATTGCCGTCATCGGGCACGCGCCGCCACGATCCCAGATGCACCTCGTAGACCGAGATCGGCCGGTCGATGCGGTTGCGTTCGGCCCGCCCGGCCATCCACGCCCCGTCATGCCAGTCGGGGTTGCGCAGATCACGCACGACCGAGGCGGTGCGCGGCGGCGGTTCGGCACCGAAACCGACCGGATCGGCCTTCAGCGGCAGCAGCTGCCAGTCGCGGTCGAGAAGCTCGTACTTGTAGACCGCGCCCTCGCCGATCCCGGGCAGGAAGATCTCCCACACCCCGGTCGCGCCCCGGCGGCGCATGGGATGGATGCGTCCATCCCAGCCGTTGAAATCGCCCACCACCGAGACGCGCGCGGCATTGGGCGCCCAGACCGCGAAATGGGTGCCGTCCACGCCTTCATGGACCATCCGGTGCGCGCCCAGCGCCTGCCACAGCCGGTAATGGGTGCCCTCGCCGATCAGATACTCGTCCATCTCGCCCAGAACCGGGCCGAAGGCGTAGGGGTCTTCTTCCTCCCGGCTCTGCCCGTCCTGCCACAGCCGCAGCCGGTAGGAGAAGCGTTTCCTTCGCCGCGCAGCCCGGCCCGAAAACAGCCCCGGCGCATCGGCCACGGGGGCAAGCGCGACGATGCGCCGCCCGGTGGCCGCGTCCAGCACCTCGATGCGCTCCGCCCCGGGGCGGAAGACGGTAACCGTCAGCGCCCCGTCGACCTCATGCAGGCCGAGAAAGCCGAACGGGTCGGGATGCCGTCCGGCAAGGATCGCCTGCGCATCGGCTTCTCCGGCCCGCGTCATGCCGCTTCTCCGCCCGCCGCGCGGCCGGGTTCCGCCAGCAGCGAGCGGGCGTTCCAGATGTCGCGCGCATA
>RFIR01000047.1 GCA_003695135.1 Alphaproteobacteria bacterium
CGAGAAATGGGCTTCAGACACGAAGGCCTACATCAAGTGGGAATGCCAGGATGCGTGACCCGCTCTCAGCAGAATTTCCAGACAACAGGTTGCTCAATCATCCCCGGTTGTGTATCGACTGTGGTGGAAATTCTTGGGTGGCGCCCTCCGAGCATCGGGATTTGGGCCTGATCAGGCCACGAGGTCAAGCGTGCTCGGTTCCTTCTTGGCGCCGCGGCCAGTGTTCCGCCCCACCCGCACAATCTTTGAATACAGCAAGAAGATCCGGCCGCGACCGGATCGGGGGAACGCTTGCGCAAGGGCAAGTGGCGGAGGGGATGGCATTCTAGGGATTGGGCTGAAAGGGGGTTACTGTGGTCGCTATTTGGTTGCTAGGCTCAGAGATACTGTGGGTAAACCTGCTGTAACTTATTGATTTTGCTGGTAGCGGAGGAGGGACTTGAACCCCCGACACGCGGATTATGATTCCGCTGCTCTAACCAGCTGAGCTACTCCGCCACGCGGCCTGTCTCTATGCACGCGCGCGCGCCGCGTCAAGGGGTGCGGCAGACCGCGCTGCCCGCTCCGCATCCCGTACACGCTCCGCGTGCGCTGGCCGGCGAATCGGCTATGATCGCGCCCGCTGCGACGATGAAAAACGGGCCGGGGCCGTTGAGCAATTCGGCCCGCCGGGGGCGACGGCTGCGGGGCAACGTACCGGGCCGCGAAGGGAGAGCGAGCGGATATGGGGTTTTCCAAAGGCGACCATCTGCATCTGATCGACGGCTCGGGCTACATCTTCCGCGCCTTTCACGCCCTGCCGCCGCTGACGCGCAAGTCCGACGGGCTGCCGGTGGGTGCGGTGCAGGGCTTCTGTGCCATGCTGATCAAACACGTCGAGGATGCCAGCGGCCCCGATGCGCCGACCCATGTCGCGGTGATCTTCGACTATTCGGCCACCACCTTCCGCAACGAGATCTATCCCGAATACAAGGCGCAACGGCCGCCGCCGCCCGAGGATCTGGTGCCGCAATTCCCGCTGATCCGCGAGGCGACCCGCGCCTTCAACCTGCCCTGCATCGAGATGGAGGGCTATGAGGCCGACGACATCATCGCCTCCTATGCCTGCGCGGCGCGAAAGGCCGGCGCGCGGGTGACCATCATCTCCTCCGACAAGGATCTGATGCAGCTGGTCGGCGGCGGGGTCGAGATGCTGGATGCGATGAAGAACCGCCGCATCGGCCCGGAAGAGGTGGAGGAGAAGTTCGGCGTCGGGCCGGACCGGGTGGTCGACGTGCAGGCGCTGGCCGGCGATTCGGTCGACAACGTCCCCGGCGCGCCCGGGATCGGCATCAAGACCGCGGCGCAGCTGATCGGCGAATACGGCGATCTGGACAATCTGCTGGCCCATGCCGAGGAGATCCCCCAGCCCAAGCGCCGGCAGACCCTGATCGAGAAGGCCGACCAGATCCGGCTCAGCCGCATGCTGGTGCGGCTGAAATGCGACCTGCCGCTGCCCGTGCCACCCGAGGCGCTGGTGCTGCGCCCGCCGGAGCCGGGTCCGCTGATGGCATTCCTGGCCGAGATGGAGTTCCGCACACTTTCGGCCCGCATGGCCGCGAAGCTCGGCGTCGAGCCGCCGGTGATCCGCGACGCGCCGGCCGCCGGCAACGGCGCGAATGCCACGGGCGCGGATGCGGGCGATCCGGTGCAGGCCCCGACCGATGCCGCGCTCCTGCGACCGATCGATCACGACGCCTACGAGACGGTGCGCGATGCCGCCGCGCTGGAACGCTGGTGCGAACGGGCCAGGGCGCGGGGCTGGATCGCCGTCGATACCGAGACCACCTCGCTCGACGAGATGGTGGCCGAGCTTGTCGGCGTCTCGCTCAGCGTCGAGCCGGGCGAGGCGGCCTATCTTCCGCTCGGCCATGTCGCGGGCGAGGGCGATCTGTTGAGCGATGGCGGGCCGGCCGAGGGTCAGATGGACCGCGAGACGGCGCTGGCGCTGCTCAAGCCCGTGCTGGAGGACGATGCGATTCTCAAGATCGGGCAGAACCTGAAATACGACATCAAGATCCTCGCCCGCACCGGCATCCGGGTGGCGCCGATCGACGATACCATGCTGATGAGCTATGCGCTGGAAAGCGGGCTGGGCAGCCATGGCATGGATGCGCTGAGCGAGCGCCATCTGGGGCTGAAACCGCTGCCGATCAGGGATCTGATCGGCAAGGGCAAGTCGGCCATCACCTTCGACCGGGTGCCGATCGACAAGGCGACCGCCTATGCCGCCGAGGATGCCGACATCACCCTGCGGCTGTCGCGCATCCTCAAGCCGCGGCTGGTGCGCGACCGGGTCACCACTGTCTACGAGACGCTGGAACGCCCGCTGGTGCCGGTTCTGGCCGAGATGGAGATGGCGGGCATCCGCATAGACCGCGACCGGCTGTCGCGGCTCTCCAACGGCTTTGCCCAGCGCATGGCCGCGCTGGAGGCGGAGATCCACCAGCTTGCGGGCGAGACCTTCAATGTCGGCTCGCCCAAGCAGCTGGGCGAGATCCTGTACGACAAGCTGGGCCTGTCCGGCGCGCAGACGACCCGCACCGGGGCCTATGCCACCGGGGCCGACGTGCTGGAAAGCCTGGCGGCGGAGGGGCACGAGCTGCCCGCCCGCGTGCTGGACTGGCGCCAGCTTGCCAAGCTGAAATCGACCTATACCGACGCGCTGCCCGGCTACATCAATGCCGAGACCGGGCGGGTGCACACCTCTTTCTCGCTGGCCGCGACCTCGACCGGCCGGCTCGCCTCCACCGATCCCAACCTGCAGAACATCCCGGTGCGCACCGAGGAGGGCCGCCAGATCCGTGAGGCCTTCGTGGCCGAGCCGGGCAACGTCCTGCTCAGCCTCGACTACAGCCAGATCGAGCTGCGCATCCTTGCCGAGATCGCCGACATTCCCGCGCTCAAGCAGGCGTTTCGCGACGGGCTCGACATCCATGCCATGACCGCGTCAGAGATTTTCGGCGTGCCGATCGAGGGCATGGACCCGGCGATCCGCCGTCAGGCCAAGGCGATCAATTTCGGGGTGATCTATGGCATCTCGGCCTACGGGCTGTCGAACAACCTGCGCATCCCGCGCGAGGAGGCCAAGGCCTTCATCGACCGCTATTTCGAGAAGTTTCCCGGCATCCGCGAATACATGGACCGCACGGTCGAGGATGCCAAGCGCCGCGGGTTTGTCGAGACGCTGTTCGGCCGCCGCATCCATACGCCGGAGATCAATGCGAGGGGGCCGCGGGCCGGCTTCGCCCGCCGCGCCGCGATCAACGCCCCGATCCAGGGTACGGCCGCCGACATCATCCGCCGCGCCATGATCCGGGTGCCGGGTGCGCTCGCCGCCGCCCGCCTGCCGGCGCGGATGCTCCTGCAGGTCCATGACGAACTCTTGTTCGAGGTGGCCGAGGATGCCGCCGATGCCACCATCGAGACGGTGCGCCGGGTGATGGAACATGCGCCCGAGCCGGCGGTGTCGCTCTCGGTGCCGATGGTCGTCGATGCCGGAAAGGGCGCGAACTGGGCCGAGGCGCATTGAGGCCGCTAGGCCGTTGCGTGGGCCGGAGACGGCCCGAGGCCGGATTGCCGGCCGCTCCGGAAGCCCCGGCAGTAGAACGGGCGGGGTCACAGCGTGAATCCTGCGTGAAAACCGTCCGGCCCCTTCAAACGTTCCGTGGATGAAGGGGCCCGGAGACGTTATACTGCGTCATCCATTTCAATTCGATCGGATGGTCTGCAGCATGACGCAGGATGACATATCGGCCGGTCCGCCCGGCGCCGTTTTACTCATGATACTCGTTGTCGGTTCGGCGCTGGCCTATACGGGCTCCATGGCGGCGATGAAAGCCTGGGCCGTGGAACC
>RFIR01000353.1 GCA_003695135.1 Alphaproteobacteria bacterium
ACATGCCCTACGACCGGTAAGGAGACCAGGCCATGGCACGAGTGAAACGCGGCACTACCGCGCATGCCCGCCACCGCAAGGTCATCAAGGCGGCAAAGGGCCATTCCGGGCGGCGCAAGAATGTCTTTCGCGTCGCGACCCAGTCGGTCGACAAGGCGCTGCAGTACCAGACGCGCGACCGCAAGACCCGCAAGCGCAACTTCCGCGCCCTGTGGATCCAGCGGATCAATGCTGCGGTGCGCGCGCATGACGAATCCCTGAGCTATTCGCGCTTCATGGGCGGGCTGGCCAAGTCGGGCATCGAGGTCGACCGCAAGGTGCTGGCCGATCTGGCCGTGCATGAACCGGCAGCCTTCGGCGCCATCGTCGAAAGGGCCAAGGCCGCGCTGGCCTGAGGTCGGGCCGCAGTCGCATGGACGAAGAGACGCCGGAATCCCTCGAAGCGCTCGAAGCGCGGGTGATGGGCGAGATCGCCGCAGCGGCCGACGCACAGGCGCTGGAGGCGGTGCGCGTGGCCGCGCTGGGCAAGAAGGGCGCGGTCAGCCTGCGCATGCGGGTTCTGGGCCGCATGGCGCCGGAGGAGCGCCAGCGCGCCGGTGCGGCGCTGAACGCGCTGAAGGAACGGCTGAATGCTGCCCTCGCCGCGCGCCGCGCCGCGCTGGCCAAGGCTGCATTGTCCGACCGACTGGCGCGCGAATGGCTCGATCTCACCCGCCCGCCACGGCCGGAGCCGCGCGGCTCCATCCACCCGGTGAGCCAGGTGACCGAGGAGGTGGTGGCCATCTTCGCCGATCTGGGTTTCTCGGTCGCCGAGGGGCCGGAGATCGAGAACGATTTCTACTCCTTCGACGCGCTCAACATCCCGCCCGAGCATCCGGCGCGGCAGGATTTCGACACCTTCTACATGTACCGCACCGAAGGCGAGGCCGGCGAGCAGCGCAATCTGCGCCCGCACACCTCACCGGTGCAGATCCGCGCCATGCAGGCGCAGGGCGCGCCGATCCGGGTGATCGCGCCGGGCCGGGTCTATCGCTGCGACTACGACCTGACCCACACGCCGATGTTCCATCAGGTCGAGGGGCTGGCCATTGACCGCGACATCTCCATGGCGCATCTGAAATGGGTGCTGGAGGAATTCTGCCGCGCCTTCTTCGAGCTCGACGGCGTCGAGCTGCGCTTTCGCGCCAGCCATTTCCCGTTCACCGAGCCCTCGGCCGAGGTCGACATCCGCTGCTCGTGGGAAGGCGGGCAGCTGCGCCTCGGACAGGGCGATGACTGGATGGAGATCCTCGGCTCGGGCATGGTGCATCCCAAGGTGCTGCAGGCAGGCGGCATCGACCCGACCGTCTATCAGGGCTTTGCCTTCGGCATGGGCATCGACCGCATCGCCATGCTGAAATACGGCATGCCGGACCTGCGCGCCTTCTTCGATTCCGACCTGCGCTGGCTGCGCCATTACGGCTTCGCGCCGCTCGACATCCCGACCCTGCATGGCGGGCTGAGCCGCTAGAGCGGCCCGGATTTCTCTGAATCGCGGTGGGAATCCCCTTCGCGGCGAAACCGGGTTCAGACTCCGCACTGGTGAGGCAGGCCAGCAGGGATGACCAAGGCCTGTTCGAATGGTCTCGGAGTGCGGGTGGTGGCTGCGGTGCAATCGGGAGAGAGCTGCCGCAGCGGGCGGCACGGTTCGGCGCAGACCACCGCGCGGGGCGGCCGGGACATGGGCCCGGATCGCGGTGGAGTCGAACATCTGCACCGGACGCGCGGGAACCACGGGACGGCGGGCCGCGCGTACTGCATGCCACCGGGCGGTCGTCGCACGATGCCCGAAGCCACCGGCCCCACGATGCCCTTGGCCGGAAGACAGTGCGGCACGACCTCTGCCAACGCGATTCGGCGGACACCGCAGAAACAGCACGGGTGTCTCAGAACTGCTGAGCCGGTACAGCATTTCCAAGAGCACGGCATCCGAGCTGTGCAAGGATATCCGCTGCCCGGCAGGCGATTGTGTAGCAATCCGCCGAGAGGGACGAGCGAATGAACGAGTTCCTGAACCGGCCGCTGACCGGCGAGTGGCCCCATGTCTGGCTGGATGCGGCCTATCTCAAGGTGCGTCAGGGTGGGCGGATCGTCAGCGTCGCCATAAACGCCGTCGCCGCCGCGATCCGACAGGCCTTCGATCAGCCCGACCGCGCCTCCGCGGGCGAAACCTGGCGTCGCGTGGCCGACCAGCTCCGCGCTCGCTGGCCCAAACTGGCAGAGCTGATGGACGACAGCGAACACGACGTCCTGGCCGACATTGGGCTCCGCCCGTTCTTGCCTCGGACTGTCCACCGGACAGTCTGCCGCCTTCGGCGGACCGGCGCGAACTCCCGCGCCAGCACCGCAAGAAACTGCACAGCACCAACCCGATCGAACGTTTGAACAAAGAGGTGAAGCGCCCCGCTGACGTCGTCGGCGTTCGGGCGCTCTCTCGAACCGGTGGCGTTCGCGCCCTCACTCCCGAACGAAGCCTCCATCACCCGCCTCATCGGCGCCGTTCTGTTCGAGCAGAACGACGAATGGCAGACCGCCAGACGCTCCATGCAGGTCGAAGCCTTCGCCCAGATCGACAACGAGGAGACCAATCCCATTCTCAGCATCACGACCCAAGCCGCCTTGTCATGACCTCAGGCCACCCGACAAATTACACCATATTGACGGACGTGACCTGGAGCCGAGAGGCCCGCGGTTTAGAACAAGATATGCGCGTGCGAAACGAGAGGTGGGTAATTTGAACGATGTTGATCAAGTGGTCGACAGGTAATAGAATGGAGAAAACACTCTGGAGAACGCGCGCCCCCTTGATCGATCGGTTAACAGGAGTCTTGGAGCGCAGATTCATCAGCAGATCAAGGGCCTAAAACCTGGAACAAAGATTTGTGGTGTGGAATTTAATGATGGATGCTAGTTGGGTTGAGCGGTTTAGCTGTCACTATAAAGTCACCGCACATAGTGAGAAAGAAAAGAGCGGCGGCAGTGTTAATCTGTGCGAGTCAATAGATAAGTCCTTTATGGAAGAGTATTGTGGATCTACGTTTAACAATGGAATTTATAGATTGCACGATTGCAAGAGCGTCGAGAAATGGTCGAGCATTGTCGGGGAATTTTTTTAACAAATTAGACGAATGTCAAGTATTTGGCTATGACTGGATGGGAAGGTGATTTGGGTTTATTCTGAAAAATAGCACCCTTAGCGATGTTATGTTGTTTGACTATACTAGTTCAGAAATATTCAATTTGAAGTGCACATTCTCTGAATTTCATTGTGTAGAGTTAGTGTAATTACCCACCCCCCGAGGGTCAGAGTTTTCGCTCAGCTGCTGATGGTGTTCCGGATCGCGTGATACGGGCTGACGCCGGCGAGGCGCTCGGTGTC
>RFIR01000354.1 GCA_003695135.1 Alphaproteobacteria bacterium
GTGAAGGGCGAGCCCGACAGCTGTTCGGCATAAAGCCCGTAATTGACCCGCTGCGGCGAGTTGCGCCCGACCGGGATGGCGCCGGGCAGCGCCTCGGTCTCGAAATCATTGCCAAAGCCCGGCATGTAGCCGGGCGTGACGCCGTAATGGCTGTCATGCGCCTTCAGCGTCGCGGGATCGGTCTGCCTGTTCATGCGCTCCTCCCTGGAAACACGGATCATGCGAGCCGATATCGTTTCATTTGCAACGATGTCAAGGCCCGTCTTGCAACCCCTAGCACGCGCGGGCAGTCTCGCGCCATGTCCGGTGATGCCACCCCGTTCGATCTCGCGCACTTCCTGCCCTACCAGCTTTCGGTGCTTGCCGCGCGCGTCAGCCGGGAATTCGCCGCGCGCTATTCGCAGCGCTTCGGGATCAGCATCGCCGAATGGCGGGTGCTGGCGCATCTGAGCCAGCAGGATGCGGTCAGCGTGCGCGAGATCCATGCGCGGGTGGAGATGGACAAGTCCAAGGTCAGCCGGGCGGCGCAGCGGCTGGAATCCGCCGGTCTGATCGAGAAACGGGTGCCCGAAGGCGACCGGCGGCTGGTGGCGCTGTCGCTGACCGACAAGGGGCGCGCGCTGATGGCCGAGATCGTGCCGCTCGCCCGCCAGTTCGAATGCGAGCTGACGGGCGCGCTGGGACCGGAGGATGCCGAGCGTTTTCGCGAGTTGGTCGAGCAGTTGCTTGAGAAGGCACGCGGCTGAGCGGCGATATTTCCCCTGAAGCGCGTCCCTGACAATGTGCACGACGTGGAAGGGCAGCGCAGGCCCGAGGGTGAGACGCGACCGTGGCGCCGGCGAAGTTCTTGCCTGTACACTATTGGTTAACAGAGACCCCTGCGAAACTCCGCTGGCCAGACCCGGGCGTTGCGCTCGGGCGCCGCGAAATGCGGCGCCGGCGAAGTTTGTTCATGATTTTCACCTATTTGATAAATATTGATTGGGGAATTATTTTCTAATTACTTTACACGCGCGCGATCATGATGACCAAAAACCGGGCCGATTCGGTGCTTTGCATTCATGTCGGTGTTTTGCAGGGGTCTCTTCTTATTGCTTTACTCATGCGCGATCATGATCCCTGCGAAACCTTGCGCATTCCAGGCATGCTCCTTCTACCGGGCTTCGCAATGGTCTCCTGATCCGGCTCCGGCATTCGAAATCCCGCCCCGGCAGCCGCTGCCTCCCTACGCCTTCAGCGCCGCGATCCGCTCGGCGGCCCCGTCCATCAGCAGCCCCTGATCGGAGCCGACGGAGATGAAGGAATAGCCCAGCGCCCGGCATCGGCGCGCATCATCGAGCGAGCGCGCCAGAATCCCGGCCGCCACACCCGCCTGCCGCGCCCGCTCGGGGACGGCCTCGATCATCGCCTGCACCTCGGGGTGATCGGGATTGCCGATATGCCCGCAGGAGGCGGAGAGGTCCGAAGGGCCGACGAAGATGCCGTCGATCCCCGCCACCGCCATGATCTCGTCGAGCGCCTCGACGGCGGTGCGGGTCTCGATCTGCACCACCACCGCGATCTCGTCGCTCGCCGCGCCCAGATAGCCCGCAATGCGCCCGTAATTCGACGCCCGACTCGCCCCGGCCACGCCGCGCACGCCCGCCGGCGGATAGCGGGTTGCAGCCACCGCGGCGCGCGCCTGTTCGGCGCTGTTGACATAGGGCACGATCAGGCTCTGCGCGCCGGCATCGAGCAGCCGCTTGATTTCCACCATGTCGTTCCAGGACGGCCGCACGATGGCCGAGGCCGGGCAGCCCTTCAGCGCGCGCAAATGGTGAAAGACGTCCTGCAGCTCGTTGGGGGTATGCTCGCAGTCGATCAGGATCCAGTCGATGCCCGAATGGCCGAGGATCTCGCTGACCATCGGCGAGGCGAGCGAGGTCCAGAAGCCGAGCTGCTCCTCGCCCGCGGCAAGCCTGCGCTTGAACTGATTGACCGGCAGATCCATGGCGTCCCCCATCGGTTTGCATCCTTCTGCCCCTTGCCGGGGCGAAGGTCAAACCCGCATGAGGGGCTGCTCACTCGCCGGACTGCGCCCCCGCTTCCAGCGCCTCGACGCGGACCGCCAGCGCCTCGATGCGCGCCTTCAGCGCCTCGTTCTCCTCCCGCGCCTTCTGCGCCATTGCGCGGACGGCCTCGAATTCCTCGCGCGTGACCAGATTGCGCTGCTGCAGGAAGCGGTCGACCCAGCCTTTCAGCGCGGTTTCCGCCTCGTCGCGCGCGCCCTGCGCCACCCCCATGGCGTTGGTCATCAGCTGCGAGACATCATCGAGAATCCTGCTGCGATTGTTCATGGTGCCGCCTGTTGCCGAGGGTTTCGCGATGCCTGCGAATATGGGCCGGATCGACGGGCTTGCCAAGGCAGGTCTTGACAGGGTGGTCGCGCCGCCCCAAGCCGGGCGCCGCAGCCACAGCGGAGCCTTCATGCCGGCCTATCTGACCTTTCCCGATCTCGACCCGGCGATCTTCTCGGTCACGCTGTTCGGCACCACCCTGTCGCTGCGCTGGTACGCGCTGGCCTATATCGTCGGGCTGATCCTCGGCTGGCGGGCCATGGTGTGGATGATGCGCCGGCCGCGTCTGTGGCCGGCCGACAGGCCGCCGATGAGCGCGCAGGGGCCGGAGGATCTGCTGACCTACGCCATTCTCGGCGTCGTGCTCGGTGGCCGCATCGGATATGTGCTCTTCTACGCACCGGCGATGATCGTGAACGATCCGCTTGCCATCCTGCGCATCTGGGATGGAGGGATGAGCTTCCATGGCGGCTTTCTCGGCGTCATCCTGGCTGTGATCCTGTTCTGCCGCCGCACCGGGGCGCCGCTGTTGCAGGTCGCCGATGCGGTGGCCTGCGCCACGCCCTTCGGCCTCATGCTCGGCCGGCTCGCGAATTTCGTCAATGGCGAGCTGTGGGGCCGGCCGACCACGGTGTCCTGGGGCATGGTGTTTCCCGACGAGCGCGCGCAGATCTGCCCGCCGGGCTGGGCCGAGCCGGTCTGCGCGCGCCACCCCTCGCAGCTCTACGAGGCGGCGCTGGAAGGGCTGGTGCTGCTGGTGCTGCTGTGGGCGCTGGTGCTGTTCGCCGGCTGGCTGAAGAAACCCGGCCGGCTGACGGGGATGTTCTTCGTCGGCTACGGGCTCGCGCGCAGCCTGATCGAGAATTTCCGTCAGGGCGACGCGCAATTCGTCACCGCCGACAATCCCTGGGGCCACATCCTGCGCTTCGACACCGGGCCGGAGGCGTGGGGGTTGACCATGGGCCAGATCCTGTCGCTGCCGATGATACTGGTCGGCATCGGCTTTTTCATCTGGTCGGCGCGGGCAAGGGCGCAGGGGGCGTGAGCCTGCGCGACATCCTCGTCGCGCGCATCCGCACCGAGGGGCCGATGAGCGTGGCCGAATTCATGCGGCTCTGCCTTGGCCATCCCCGGTACGGCTATTACATGACCCGCGATCCGCTGGGCACGGCGGGCGATTTCACCACCGCGCCGGAAATCTCGCAGATGTTCGGCGAGCTGGTGGGCCTCGCACTGGTTCAGGCCTGGATCGATCAGGGCGCGCCGGCGCCGTTCTGCCTCGCCGAACTCGGGCCGGGGCGCGGCACGCTGATGGCCGACGCGCTGCGCGCCGCGGGCAGAATCGCCGCGTTTCAACGCGCCGGACGCTTGTGCCTGGTCGAGACCAGCCCGGCGCTGCGCGACCGTCAGGCCGAAACGCTGCGCGGACAGGATGCGCAGTGGTTCGCCAGCGTCGACGAACTGCCCGACCTGCCGCTCTTTCTGATCGCCAACGAATTTTTCGACGCCCTGCCGATCCACCAGTTTCACGCCGCCAGTCAGGGCTGGTGCGAGCGGATGCTGGGGCTGGAGGGGGACGATCTGGCCTGGGGGCTGGGACCGCCCGTTTCATTGAACGATGCACCGGCCGCCGCAGAGGGAGCCGTTCTGGAACACTGCCCGCAGGGCGAGGCAATTGCGGCGGCGATCGGCACCCGGCTGGCCGCGCGCGGCGGCTGCGCCATCATCGTCGATTACGGTGAATGGGACGGCAC
>RFIR01000355.1 GCA_003695135.1 Alphaproteobacteria bacterium
ACATGACGACGGAACTGGATAGGGTAGGTCATGTGCAATCATAATCAATATCTGGTCGTTTGGCTATATTTTCCAATTACTTTACGCGCGCGCGATCATGATGACCGGAGACCGGGCCGATTCAGCAGTTTGCATTCATGCCGGAGTTTTGCAGGGGTCTCTTCTAATTACTTTACGCGTGCGATGATGGCCCCTGCAGAACCTTGGTCCCTGCAGAGCCTTGTGCATTCCGGGCATCCGCCTGCATCCTCGTATTGCAGGGGTCTCTATCCAGTATCAATCACCAATTTTGCAACAACTGCCTGTATCCGGGGAATGCCGGGAGTTCACCCAGTTATTTGCGAACGATCCATTTGCGCGCAGTTTCACGGCCATCCCCGGCCGGGCCATGCGCAACCGGTTCTCACCGCCCCCGCCGCAGTACCCTGGCCAGGCTTCCTCGGCAACGGCATGGGCGTTCCCGGTCACCAGATCGCCATGCGAAAGCACGATCCGGGTGAAATCCCAGTCCAGCACCCGCCTCAGCGCCGCCGCTGCCGCCCGGTAGTCGCACCCGCCAATGGCGTATTCCGGCGCCGGACGCGGCCGGTTCCACATCCGGAACAGCCACCACCACAGCCTGAGCAACCAGTCGACCCCCTCCGTGTCGTCACCGATGAGTTCGATCAGATCGGTCACGATCAGGGTGCACGACGGCCGGTGGAAGAACACCACCTCCGAAATGATCCGGTTGCCCGTGAGCGGCTGGAGCTCGATCTCGCCGCTCCAGTCCCCGGGCGGCGTCTCACCGAGCTGCGCATCGAAGCGCAGCTTCGGGGCCTTTTTCTCCGCCCCCGGGGCAGATCAGAGTTTGCGCCTCGGGAAAGGCGGTCTGCGCCGAGGCGACATGCAGGCAATGAAACGTACCCGGCGCGACCAGCCAGCCCACCGGGCCCAGCGCCTCGATCGCCGCCTTCAGCCCGACATTGATGTCGCAGGGCGAGTGCAGGATCAACCGGCCGTCGCCCAGCCGGATGATGGTCATGCGCGCATTGAACCGGGTGGCGGCATAGCGCACCGGATAGTCCACCAGCCAGATGCTGCCGGGCACAAAGGGCACGAGCGCCCCGGCCGGGGCAGGCGCGGGCATCAGCCGGCCGCCTTCTCTTCCACCTCCGCGGCCAGCGCCTCCAGCCGTTCGGCGGTGGATTCCAGAAGCGTGATGGCACGCTCGGCCGTCTCCTCGGCGAACAGCATGCCCTGGCTTGGCTGCGGCACCGGCGGCGGCGACTCGGCGATCTGGCGCAGCTGATCGTCGGCGGCCCTCAACGCCGCCTCCTGCTTCTGTTGTGCCTCCTCGCTGGCCCGCAGCTTCGCCTCGGCGCCATTGAGCCGGTCCGACACGATCAGCGCCGACAGCAGCAACAGCCGGCTTTCCGTCAGCGCAGGTCCGCCGCTGGCGCGCAGGCGCTCGGCCTCTTCGGCCAGCGTGCGCGCGGCATCGGCCAGATGGGCCTCCTCGCCCGGATCGCAGGCCACGCGATAATTGCGCCCGGCGATGGTGACGTCGATCTCCGGCATCTCTCAGCCCTCCAGCAGCGGGCGCAGGTCGGACAGGATGGCGTTGACGTCGTCCGCGTCGCGCCGGCGCTCCTCCCGCATCCGCTTCAGCTTCTCGCGCAGCGCGGCGATTTCCTCCTGCTGCCGCCGGGTGGCGTCCCGGAGCTCTTCCAGCTCGTTCTGGCCAGGGCGGGCGACAAGCCCCGCCTCAATCCGTGCGAACGCGGCCTCGATGCGGGCCTCCAGTTCGTCCAGCTTCGACATCGGCCGCAAATCCCCCGTTGCTCGCCGCCCCGGAGCCAGCCCCGGGGCACGGTCTGCCTCACCAATGCCATGCCCTTCTGCCCGTCCGCAATCCGTCGCGGCGCGTCCCGCATGGCTGCCTCGTGCCGGGCGAATCGCCCGTTCTTGTATTGTGCCCGCCAGTTTAGCCCGAGAGCGGGCGCCAAGCCCAGCCCCGGGGACCGGTCCGGCTTGACCCCTGCCTGCGGACTGCTAAAGCTGCGCCCGCCCTGCCCGGGGACCGGCGGGGCATCCTCGAGCGGATCAGGAGGCAGGGGTGGAGATTTCCGAACGGCGCAAGGCGCATCCGGAGCATTGGGAGCGGGCGGCCGCCCTGCGCATGCTGGCTGCGGACGCGGTGCTGGCGGCGAAATCGGGCCATCAGGGCATGCCGATCGGCATGGCCGATGTCGCCACGGTGCTGTTCGAGAAGCATCTGAAATTCGATGCCACAGCACCCGACTGGCCCGATCGCGACCGCTTCGTGCTCTCGGCCGGCCATGGCTCGATGCTGCTCTACGGGCTTCTCTACCTGACCGGCACGCCGGGCATGACCATCGAGGAGCTGCGCAATTTCCGCCAGCTCGGCTCGAAGACCGCGGGCCATCCCGAATTCGGTCACGTGCCGGGCATCGAGACCACCACCGGCCCGCTCGGCCAGGGGCTGGCCAATGCCGTCGGCATGGCGATGGCCGAGGAGGCGCTGCGCGCCCGCTTCGGCCGCAAGCTGGTCGATCACCGCACCTGGGTGATCGCCGGCGATGGCTGCCTGATGGAAGGCATCAGCCACGAGGCGATCAGCCTTGCCGGCAAGCAGCGTCTCGCCAATCTGATCGTGCTGTGGGACGACAACGGCATTACCATCGACGGGCCGGTCGGGATTGCCGACCAGACCGACCAGATGGCGCGCTTCCGCGCCGCGGGGTGGAGCGTGTTTTCCTGCGACGGGCATGACCCCGAGGCCATCGACGGCGCGCTGGCCGCCGCGAAGAAATCCCGCCGCCCCTCGCTGGTCGCCTGCAAGACCACCATCGGCTATGGCGCGCCGGGCAAGGAGGGCACCGCACCGGTGCACGGCTTTGCGCTGAAGGACGAGGATGTGGCGAAGCTGCGCGAGGTCTATGGCTGGCCGCACCCGCCCTTCGAGATCCCCGCCCATATCAAGGCGGGGTGGGAGGAGATCGGCCGGCGCGGCGCCGAGGCCCGCGCGGCGTGGCAGGAGCGGCTGGCGGCAGCCGGCGCAAGGCGCCGGGCGGAATTCGAACGGGTGATGGCCGGAACGCTGCCAGCGCGCCTGCCGCGCGTGCTGCACCGGCTGAAAAAGGCGATCGTCGCGGAAAGACCGGCCATCGCCACGCGACAGGCGTCGCAGAACGCGCTTGCCGCCCTCAACCCGGTGGTGCCCGAGACGCTGGGCGGCTCGGCCGATCTGACCGGCTCCAACAACACCCGCACCGAGACGCTGGGAGAATTCGAGCCGGGCAATCGCCGCGGCCGGCACATCCATTACGGCGTGCGCGAACACGGCATGGCCGCGGCGATGAACGGCATGGCGCTGCATGGCGGGGTAATCCCCTATGGCGGCACCTTCCTGGTGTTTTCCGACTATGCCCGCGCCGCGATCCGCCTCTCGGCGCTGATGGGGCTGCGGGTGATCTATGTCTTCACCCACGATTCCATCGGGCTGGGCGAGGACGGCCCCACCCATCAGCCCGTCGAACATCTCGCCGCGCTGCGCGCCATGCCCAACCTCAACGTGATCCGTCCCGCCGATGCGGTGGAGACGGCCGAGGCCTGGGAGGTGGCGCTGAATTCCGCCGACCGGCCGACGGTGCTGGCGTTGACCCGGCAGGGCGTGCCGAGCCTGCGCGAGAAGCTCACCCGGCGCAACCTGACCGCCCGCGGCGCCTATGTGCTTGCCGAGGCCGAAGGCAAGCGGCAGGCGATCCTGATCGCCACCGGCTCGGAGGTCGCCGTCGCCATGCAGGCGCGCGAGATGCTGCAGGCCGAGGGCATCGGCACCCGCGTCGTCTCCATGCCGTCATGGGAGCTTTTCGCCCGGCAGGACGAGCGCTGGCGCCGCCGGGTGCTGCCCGCCGGCCCGGTGCGGGTGGCGGTGGAGGCCGGCGTGCGCCAGGGCTGGGACCGCTGGCTGTGCCGCGAGCGCGGCCGGGCGCGGAAATCGGCATTCATCGGCATGGAAGGCTTCGGCGCATCGGCGCCTTACAAGCAGCTCTTCGAACATTTCGGCATCACCGCCGAGGCGGTGGCCGAGATGGTCACCGGGCTGGTCTAGGGGAAGGCCGGGCCAACACGATGCGGACCCGGCCGCGGGAACCGGCGCGACGCCGGGATCCCGGGGCGACCGCACCGCTCACGCAATCGTGGCTTTCGATGGCACGCGATCATGGCATGAATCATTGCGGTGCCTCGGGCACCGGGGGAATGCACATGCGGTTGATGTTCGCCCTGCTGCTGTCCGTGGCAGCGCTGTCGTCCGTCCTGCCGGCGCAGGCCGGCAACTATCGTCTAATTGCCGGCGAAAGCGTGATCTCGTTCACCTATCTGGAGAACGGAACGCCCAAGCCGGGCGCCTTCACCCGGCTGGAGGGGCATGCGCGGTTCAGCTTTCGCCGCCCCTCAGAGGCTGATGTCGAGCTTGTCGTCCACGCCGACAGCGTCGATCTCGGCGATCCGGTGCGCACGCATTTTGCCCAGAGCATCGACTGGTTCTGGGCCGAGCGATATCCCGTCTTCACGTTTCGCCTGCGCGAGCTGAAGCATCTCGGCGGCCCGCGCTACCGGGCGATCGGCACGGTGTCGATCAAGGAGCGCGAGCTGGAAGTCTCCGTCGATCTCGAGCTTGCCCGGCTGGATCACAAACTGCGTGCCTCCGGCGCCCTGGTGCTCGACCGCCACGATTACGGGCTGGGCATCGGCTTCAGCTCGCTCTTCGCCACCATCGGCCGCGAGGTCAGGGTGCGCTTCGAGCTGACCGGGGCGCCGGAGTGAGACTGCGCGCTTTCGCGCGCGGCATCGTGTTGCGTTGACCCCTCCCGAACCCCGGCGATAGAGCCGCGCTCAGTGATCCGGGAGCGGCAGAAGATCTGGGAGAAAGACATGGCGGTGAAGGTGGCAATCAACGGCTTCGGCCGGATCGGGCGCAACGTGCTGCGGGCGATCATCGAATCGGGGCGCACCGATATCGAGGTGGTGGCGATCAACGATCTCGGCCCGGTGGAGACCAACGCCCATCTTCTGCGCCGCGACAGCGTGCACGGGGCGTTTCCCGGCACCGTCACCGTCTCGGGCGATACCATCGATGCCGGCCGCGGGCCGATCCGGGTGACCGCGATCCGCGATCCGAAGGAACTGCCGTGGTCGGATGTGGACGTGGCGCTGGAATGCACCGGCATCTTCACCGCCCGCGACAAGGCGGCGCTGCATCTGGAAAACGGCTCGAAGCGGGTGCTGGTCTCCGCCCCGGCCTCGGGCGCTGACAAGACCATCGTCTACGGCGTCAACCACCAGACGCTGACGCCGGAGGATCTGGTGGTCTCCAACGCCTCCTGCACCACCAACTGTCTCTCGCCCGTGGCCAAGGTGCTGCATGATGCCATCGGCATCGAGCGCGGCATCATGACCACCATCCATTCCTATACCGGCGACCAGCCGACGCTGGACACGCTGCACAAGGATCTCTACCGCGCGCGCGCCGCGGCGATGAACATGATCCCGACCTCGACCGGCGCCGCGCGCGCGGTGGGGCTGGTGCTGCCCGAGCTCAACGGCAAGCTCGACGGCTTTGCCATCCGCGTGCCCACCCCCAATGTCTCGGTGGTCGATCTGAAGTTCATCGCCCGCCGCGAGACCTCGGCAGACGAGATCAATGCCACGGTCCGCGAGGCGGCCGAGAGCCGCAACGGCCCGCTCTACGGCATTCTGGGCTATACCGAGGAAAAGCTGGTCTCGATGGATTTCAACCACGATTCGCATTCCTCGATCTTCCATGCCGATCAGACCAAGGTCATCGACGGCACGCTGTGCTCGGTCATGAGCTGGTATGACAACGAATGGGGCTTTTCCAACCGCATGGCCGACACGGCCGTGGCCATGGGCAAGCTGATCTGAACCGGCCGGCGGCCGGGCGGAAAGGGGCCGGGCGCGGGCGATGAGCAATGCCGCGGCAATCACGCTCGCGCTCATCATCGTCGCGCTGATCGGCCTCGATCTCGCACTCGACTGGGGCGGCACGCTGGCCGTCGGGCGCTGGCTGTTCGGCGTGATCGACTGGCTTGCCTTCTGGCGCTATCTCTGAGGGGTTTCGCGATGGGGTGGAAGACGCTCGACGACATGGATCTGGCCGGCAGGCGGGTGCTGACCCGGGTCGATCTCAACGTCCCGGTCGAGGATGGCCGGGTCACCGATGCCACCCGCATCGAACGCATCGTGCCGACGGTGAACACGATCCTTGAAAAGGGCGGTAGCCCGGTGCTCATGGCCCATTTCGGCCGGCCAAAGGGCAGGCCGGTGCCGGAGATGTCGCTGCGGCAGGTGGTGCCCGCGCTCGAGGCCGCGCTGGGCCGCCAGGTCATCTTCATGGAAAAGCCCGGCCGGGCGGCGATCGACGCCACCCCCGCCGATGCGGTGATCCTGCTGGAAAACACCCGCTTCAGCCCGATGGAGGAGGCCAACGACCCGAAGATGGCGCAGTTCCTCGCCAGCCTGGGCGATGTCTACTGCAACGACGCCTTCTCCGCCGCCCATCGCGCCCATGCCTCGACCGAGGGCGTGGCGCATCTGTTGCCCGCCTGCGCCGGGCGGCTGATGGAGGAGGAGCTCTCGGCACTCGAACGCGCGCTCGCCCGGCCCGAGCGGCCGGTGATCGCGGTGGTGGGCGGCGCGAAGGTGTCGACCAAGCTCGAACTGCTGGGCAATCTGATCGGGCGGATGGATGCCATCGTCATCGGCGGCGGCATGGCCAACACCTTCCTCGCCGCGCAAGGCCTTGAAGTGGGCAAGTCGCTGTGCGAGCGCGATCTGATCCCGACCGCGCAGGAGGTCATCGAGAAGGCCGGCGCGGCCGGTTGCGACCTGATCCTGCCCGTCGATGCGGTGGTGGCGCGGGAATTCAAGGCCGGTGCGGACTCGGAGGTGGTGCCGGTCGATGCCGTGCCGGAGGACGCAATGATCCTCGATACCGGGCCGAGAAGCGTGGAGGTCATCTGCGCCCGCTTCGAGACGGCGCGCACGCTGGTCTGGAACGGCCCGCTGGGCGCCTTCGAGATCGAGCCCTTCAACGCCGCGACCGATGCCGCCGCGCTGAAGGCGGCTGAGCTGACCGAGGCCGGGCGGCTCCTGTCCGTGGCCGGCGGCGGCGACACGGTGGCCGCGCTCAACAGCTCGGGTGCGGCGGCGCGGTTCAGCTATGTCTCCACCGCGGGCGGGGCGTTCCTCGAATGGCTCGAAGGCAAGACCCTACCCGGCGTGGCGGCGCTGGAGCAGGGCTGAGCGGCTGCGTCACGGCGGACCGGGACGACTCGGCCCCGAAAATGCTAGGATTGCCGCATCCGAGTTGTTGACAGGTGAGGCTTTCCGATGAGATCCCGTTTCCTGATCTGCGGCGTCTTCGGCGCCATCCTCGTATTCCAGCCGGTGACCGCCCCGGCCCAGTCCGCCAAGGCTGCGGGACAGTTCGTGCAGAACCTGCTGCGCAGCTATGTGGTGCTGTTCGTGCGCTCGCTGGTCGACTTCACCTATGAATCGATCACCATCGACCCGGTGAACGGCTTCGTGGCCACCGGCGTGAAGATCTATCCGCCGGCCGACATGCTGGGCAATGGCGATGGCGAGCAGGAATGCGAAATCTCCATCGGCCGGCTGGCCGAGACCCCGATCCTCGGCGTCGATTCACTGACCTACAGCATCGAGATCACCGATCTGACCGTGCCGCCCGACTGCATGGATCGCGAGGCTGCGGGGTTCATCTCCAGTATCGGCTATGACGAGGGCGTGACCGCCGATTCGGCGGTCGTCACGGTGCAGTACAGCCTGCCCGATTCGGCGCTGTCGGTTTCGGTGCAGACCGTACTCAATCAGGCCGCGGCGCTGAATGCAGAGGCGGAATTCGGCTATTTCTGGATTGGCGGCCTGGCCGGGAACAACCCCTATCCGGTCATCCAGCTGACCCGCGCCGAGATCTCGCTCGACAATATGGGGCTGTTCGAGCGGCTCGAGCCGATGCT
>RFIR01000356.1 GCA_003695135.1 Alphaproteobacteria bacterium
CCTCCAGCAGGCAGACATCGGTGAAGGTGCCACCGGAATCGACGCCGACTCGCCACCCGTTCAAAGGGATTCTCCCGTCGCTGGGGCGGCAGCGTCGCAGCCGGCAGGCGATGCGTCAAGTTTTCGTGACCGCGAGGCCGGCGGCGGCCTCAGTAGCGGTCCTCAAGCCGGCAGTTGACCAAGAGCTCGGCCACAGCCGCGGTGTTGGGCAGGGCGAGCACGGTGGCCACCAGCTCGGCCAGATCGTCGGGGTCGATCATCTGCTCCGGCGCAATGGCGGAGACATCGGCGGTCAGATCGGTGCGCACGAAGCTGGGGCAGAGCGTGGTCACACGGATGCCGTCAGCCCAGCCGATGCGCCGCGTGCCGTGCGACAGCGCCATCAGCGCGTGCTTGGTCATGTTGTAGGCGACGTTTTCATTGCGCACCCGCTTGCCGGAGAGCGAGGAGACATTGACGATGCGGCCCGTGCCGCTCCTGCGCAGATGCGGCAGGCATTCGCGGGTCAGGAACAGCGGCCCCTTGCAGTTGACCGTCCAGATGCGGTCGAGCTCTTCCTCCTCGCCCGCCTCGATGGTGAAGGTGCTGCCCATGCCGGCATTGTTGACCAGCCCGTCGATGCGGCCCCAGCGCAACAGCGTGTCCGCCACCCAGGCCCGATGGGTGTCGCGGTCGGCGGCATCATAGGTGAAATGGCCGCGCAGCGTGGTCTCGGCCCCGAGCGCGGCGGTCAGGCTGGCCTTGTCGCGCGCGCCGAGGCTGAGCGTGTAGCCGGCGCGGCCCAGCCGCCGCGCGATCGCCAGCCCGATGCCGCGATTGGCCCCCGAGATCATGATGACGCGGCCCGATGGGTCGAGCATGGCGGTCTCCTGATGGAATGGCTTATGGCCTTGACACGCTGTGTCCGGCAGAGCGTGGCCAGCGTCAAGGGCGGTACGTAAATCCCAAGATAGCTCCGCAGAACCTGGCTGCAAGCGGGTATCCCGAACTCGCGCAGCTTCCTGTTGATCAAGATCGCGCGCGCCAAAAATATTAGAAGAGACCCCTGCGAAACTCCGGCGCGACGGGGCATCCCAGGCAAGACGCGTTTTCTGCCAACGTGTACTGCGAGCGTAAAGTAATTAGAAAATAATTTCCCAATCAATATTTACCAAATAGATGAAAATCAGGAACAAACTTCGCTGGCGCCGCATTTCGCGGCGCCCGAGCGCAACGACGGGGTCTGGCTGTCGGAGTTTCGCAGGGGTCTCTATTCAATAACTTCGTAATCAATATTTATCAATCAACAGTGAAAATAGGAACAGCGTCATCGGCGTCGCATTTCGCGGCGCCCGAGCGCAACGACGGGGTCTGGCAGGCCGGGCTTCGCAGAATACCGCGTGGCAGCAGGAGGTTCGGGAGCGGAACCGGCCGGTCCGAAAACGCGACTCGTCCAGTCTCGATGCCACGCGACATCGCTCATACGGCGCCATGCGCGCCGCGTCTGCGATGGAACCGGTCGACCGCGAAGGGCGCGGGATCGGCGACGGGCTCGCGGCCGGTGGCCAGCTGGGCCGCGAGCAGCCCGAGCCCCGGGCCGAGCCCGAAGCCGTGACCGGACAGGCCGGTGGCCAGCGTCAGCCCCTCCAGCCCGCCGACCTCGCCCAGCAGCGGGACCTCGTCGGGCGAGACCTCGATCATGCCGCCCCAGCGTTCGACGACCGGCACGCCCTGCAGTTTCGGGAAGATCCGCTGCGCCTCGGCGAGGATCGAATCGAGCAGCCGCGCATCGGGTACCGGGTCGAGCACGCGCGCCTGCTCCATCGGGCTGAACTGGTCCGGCCCCCAGCGGTGCCGGCCCAGCGCGCCGAAGAACTCCGGCCCCAGCCGGATCTTCACCATCCGCCAGCGGTCGCGCAACAGCGGCAGATAGCGGAGGAAATGGGTGAAGGCGGCCGGGATCAGATCGAAGCGCGCCGCCCTTGTGCGACCCAGCGTGTAGCCGCCATCGAGCCGCGGCCGGATCGAGGCCATCGGCGTGCCGATCGGCCCGTCGGCGATGCGCGGGGCCGGCGCGGTGCGCTGGGCCTGGGACCGCACGGCGAGCTGGGGCAGCGACAGGCCGAGGTTTTCCAGAAACGGCCGGCACCACGCCCCGCCGGCGAGGATGACCCCGCTGCAATCAATGCGCCCGGCTTCGGTGATCACCCCGGTGACGCGGCCGCCCGCGGTTTCCAGCGTGCGCACGGCGAGGCGCTCGAAGATCTGCGCCCCCTCCGCCGCGGCCAGCCGCGCCAGCGCCGGCACCGCCAGCGCCGGCTCGGCATGCATGTCAGTCGGCGTCAGGATCGCGCCCCTGAAGGCGCGGTCGTCGCGGCCGATCAGCGCGTCGGTCTCGGCCGCGTTCAGCATCCGCGAGGTCAGCTGGAAGGGCTTGACGCTTTCCAGCCACGCCTCGTGTTCGGCCAGCTCCGCATCGGTGGCGGCGACATAGGCGATGCCCTTCTGGCGCAGGCCGAAATCCTGCGCGCAGCGTTCGCCGAACTGCCGCCACAGCGCCTGGGCCTCCAGCATCAGCGGGACCTCGCGCAGATCGCGCCCCTGCAGCCGGATCCAGCCCCAGTTGCGCGAGGACTGCTCGCCGGCGATGCGGCCCTTCTCGCACAGTACCACCGGTATGCCCCACTGGGCCATCATCAGCGCCGCGGTCACGCCCACGACGCCGCCACCGATCACCACGATCCCGGTCCGCTCCGGCGGCATGCGGTCGGGCTGCAGGGCAAATTCCGGCGAAGCAGTCATGGGCAGAGATTGAGCGATTGCGAAACCGGCGGCAAGCTCGGCATCAGGTCGCCGGGCGCGGCGGCGGTTGGCGCCGGGCGACGAGCGCGTGCCAGCCGAGCAGGGCGAGCGCCACTGCCGCGGCGGGGTAATGGATCGCGGGCGGCTGCACCAGCACCAGCGCCGCGAGCGCAAGGCGCAGCGCCGTCTCGGCCACGCCCAGCCGCCGGCGGTCGTGCCGGGCCAGCGCGCTGGACAGCAGATAGAGCGCGAGGATCAGCCGCAGCAGGAGCAGACCGAGCGCACCCCAGTGATGGGTACCGTCATGGCCGGGCAGATAGGCGATCGCGCTCGCCTGCGGGTCGAGCACGGCCTGCGGGATCAGCAAGAGCTCGGGATACATGGCGAAGACGAAGGGGATGACGAACATGACGATGCCCGACTTGACCGCCGAGAAGCCGGTCGCCATCGGCTCGGCCCGGGTGATGGTCGCGGCGGCGAAGGCCGCAAGCGCCACCGGCGGGGTGATGGCGCTCGCCACCGCGAAGTAGAAGATGAACATGTGCGCGGTGAAGATCGAGATGCCGAGCCCGGCCAGCACCGGCCCCATCAGGAGCGCGACATTGATGTAGGCCGGCACCGCCGGCATGCCCATGCCGAGCACCACCGCGATCAGCATGGTCACGAACAGCGCCAGCAGCTGGAAGGCGGTGGAGCCGCCCTGGCCCAGCTCCAGCCCCTGCAGCCATTGCAGCACGCCGAGCGAGAAGAAGGTCGGCAGGCCGGTGAACTTGAGGCAGAAGTCGATGATCGAGACGGCGAGGAACATCAGATAGAGCGTCGAGATCAGGATGCCGGCATCCGACAGCGCGTCGATCAGCTTGCGCGGCCGCCGGCGCAGCCCGGGATCGACGAAGAGCAGCGCCATCAGCAGCAGCACCGCCCACCAGCCGGCGCTGCCGGCATCGCCGACGGAATTCTGCAGCAGCCGCTGGAACCACGACAGGCTGACGATGCGGCAGCCATCGCCGTCGATCACCCGCTCCGCCCCAAGGATGCCGCCCAGAAGGCCGCAGCCGACATCCTCCTTGCTGGTCAGGAGCAGCACGAGGATCAGCAGGATCGGGCCGAAGATCATCACCAGATTCAGCCAGTCCTGCCGGCTGAGATGCATGTCCTCGGTCATCTCGCCGATGGCCTCGATGCCCTGCTTGCGGGCCTGAAACACCACCGAGAGAAACAGGCAGAAGAAATAGGCCAGCGCCGGGATCACCGCGGCGATGATCACCTCCGAATAGGGCACGGTGGTCAGCGCGGCCAGCACGAAGGCGGCCACCCCCATCACGGGGGGCATGATCGAGCCGCCCGAAGACGCCGCCGCCTCCACCCCGCCGGCGAAGACCGGCGAGAAGCCGCGTTTGAGCATCATCGGGATGGTCAGCACGCCGGTCGACAGCACGTTGACGATCGGCCCGCCGGAGATGGTGCCGAACATGGCCGAGGAGACGATGGCCGCATGGGCCGGCCCGCCGCGCAGCTTGCGCTTCCAGCGGAAGGCGAGCTTGATCAGCGACTGCCCGCCGGCCGAGGCGCCGAACATCGAGCCCAGCACCAGATAGGGAAAGATGGTGTTGAGCATGATGTCCATGAACCGCCCCAGCAAACCGGAGGCGTTGTTGACCAGGATGTCATGCACCTTGGGCCGGCCGTCCGACAGCAGCCGCGGCTCCCCGCCGAGCTTGGTCATCAGGTATTTGTTGATGTCCTCGGGGCCGTGATAGTACCACACCAGCACCGTGACGATGGTGTAGAGCGCGACGATCAGCGCCACCAGCACCAGCGGCAGGCCCCAGACCCGCACATTGTAGGCCAGGAAGACCAGCACCGAGATGCCGACGATCAGCACCAGCCAGCCGCCCGTGTTGCCGACGCATTGCGGGTTCTCGACCGTGGTCGGTGCCGGCAGCCCCATCATTTCGGCGATGTCCTGCTCGGCCTTCAGCGCCTCGGCCATCAGCCGCGCACGCTCGCCGGTGAACTGGTCGATCAGGCAGATCGATTCGATCTCGACCAGATAGGTCAGCGAGATGGTCAGCGCCGCGGCGACCAGCGCGATGTCGAGGACAAGGCCGAGCCAGCGCGCGACGACACGGTGATGCTCCAGATTGCGCCAGATCGAATGCCTCAGCGCCACGCAGATCATCATCGCGGCGAATGCGATGGGGTAGAACCATTCGGTGGGAAACTTGCGGATCCGGACCCAGTCGAGCCCGGTCAGATCGCGCAGCCCCTCATCGAGCCCGGGAATGCCGGGGATCGAGTTGAGCAGCCCGACGATGACGATCACCACCGAAAGCCAGTAGAGCGCGCGCCGCCCCGGGCCGGGCGGTTTTTCGACCTCGCGCGACGCCTCGCTCATCGGCGGCTCCCCGTTGCGTGTGGGGCCGGCCGTGACCGGCCCCGGACCTCAACCCGCGCGACTCACGGCTTGGCGCAGTCGGGGATGGTGTATCCCGCCTCCTCCCAGGCCGCGACGGCACCGGGGTGGTACTTGACCGGAACCGCGCCGCACATGCCGGTGAACTTCAGATCGGTCTCGCCCAGATACACGGTGGGCATGAAGGGCGTGCGGGCCTTGAAGACGTCCATGTGCTCGATGAAGGCCCTGGTCAGCGCCTTGGCCAGTTCGAAGTCCATCGAGACATTGACCACCTCGCCGCCGACCTCGCCGATGGCGCGGAACTTGTCATCCTCCGACACCACGGTGACGCCGGGTCCGAACAGGCCGTCCTTGGGCATCACCACCCCCACCGTGCCCGGCGCGTGCATGTATTTCTGCGCCGCCTCGCTTTCGAACTTGTCCTTCGGCATCGACCAGACGGTGATCGTACCCGAGGCCAGCGCGGCCGAGATGCGCCCGTCGGGGAAGTTGAGCGGCAACACCTGCGCATCGGCCGAGCCGTCGGTGATGGTCTTGATCGCCTGACCCCAGTTGACCTGCAGCCCGGTATAACCCTTGCCGTCATCGAGCCCGGTGGCGAGCTTGATCAGGGCGCGAGCCCGGTTGAGCGCCGCCCCGCGCGGCGGGCCGTTGTAGATCGTCGCGCCCTTCACCGCGTCCCAGCCGCCGAAATTGCGGCTGTCATAGGCGAAGAGGCCGTAGGAGCCGAAGCGGTAGGTGTAGAGCACGGCAAGCTTGCCGGCGAGTTCGGGCCCCTTTTCCTTGCCGATCTTGGCATAGGGACCGGCGCCGCGCGCGAGCAGGAAGGTCAGCAGGAACGGCGCCGAGGCGATGTCGGTCTTGCCCTCGGCCACGTTCTGGACCGAATTGGTCAGGGTCGGGCCGGTCGCGACCTGGATGTTGGCGATCCCCTCCTTCGACGCCACCTCGGCCAGAGACAGCATGGTGTTGCCGGGCACCGAGACCGGCGAGGCGGTCTCGGCGGTCAGATTGACCTGGGCGTTGGCCGATAACGCCAGACCGCAAGCGGCCAGGGCACCGGCGATGATGGAAATCCTGGACATGCGTCCTCCCTGTCTTTTGGTTTTGCACGGCAAGTCTAGCCCGTGAAAGCGGCCTTGCGTCAATGGCAGAATCGGCCGGCGGCCGAATCCACCATGC
>RFIR01000357.1 GCA_003695135.1 Alphaproteobacteria bacterium
GACGATCTGATGTCGCTCAACCAGATCGAGCTTGCCGAACGGTCCCCGCCTGACACGACCTGCCCGCTGCACGACGTGGTGCGCGAGGCGGTCGCGGCGCTGGCGCCGCTGGCACGCCAGCGCGGCGTCGATCTGGATCTGCAACTCGATGCGCCAAACCCGGTGATCCGCGGCGATCGCGGCCAGCTGGTGCAGGTCTTCGTCAACCTCATCGACAATGCGCTGAAATACGGCGGCGGTAGCGGCCCGGTGGAGATCGCAACCGCGGCGCCCGATCCCGGCTTTCCCGGCATGACCGGCATCGCCGTTGCCGATCACGGCCCCGGCATCGCGCGCGAGCACGTGCCGAGGCTCACCGAGCGATTCTATCGTGTGTCGGTCAGCGAAAGCCGCAATGTCGGCGGCACCGGGCTGGGGCTGGCCATCGTCAAGCATGTGCTGGGCCGGCATCGGGGCGATCTGCAGATCGAGAGCACGCCAGGCGAGGGCAGCCGGTTCACCGTCTGGCTGCCGGTCCCGAGCGAAGCCGCCCCGCATCCGGACGCGGACGACACCGCGCCGCAGGCGGGCGGAAACAGCGGAACTGTCGCATAACTGTCATCGAATCGAAATAGGAGCGTCACCGACCGGTCGTAGCCCTGCAGCCGGCGCCGGCCGGCCCGGCGTGGCGCCTCGAGCAACCGGAGAACGGAGACAGCCCATGACCCCCCACCGCACGGCGATACTGGCCACCGCAGCCCTTCTCGCCGCCGGCACCGCCGCGGCGCGCGACCAGATTCAGATCGTCGGCTCCTCGACCGTGTTTCCCTATACCCAGGCCGTGGCCGAGGAATTCGCCGACAATTACGACTTCCCCGCCCCGGTGGTGGAATCGACGGGAACCGGCGGCGGCATGAAGATCTTCTGCCAGGGCATCGGCGAAGCGCATCCCGATCTGACCGGCGCCTCGCGGGCCATGAAGCCCTCGGAATGGAAGCTGTGCCAGGAAAACGGCGTCACCGACATCACCGAGGTGATGATCGGCTATGACGGTCTGTCCATCGCCATCTCGCGCGAAACTCCATACGACTGGAAGCTGACCGAGGCCCAGCTCTATCTCGCGCTCGCCGCGCAGGTGCCGGTCGATGGCGAATGGGTGGACAACCCCTACCGGAAATGGTCCGAGATCGACCCCGCGCTGCCGGATGTGGAAATCCTCGCCTACGGCCCGCCGCCGACCTCGGGCACGCGCGACGCCTTCGTCGAGCTTGCCATGCATGACGGCTGCAAGCGGCTGGACTATGTCAGATCGAAGGGGCTCGACAAGGACAAGGGCTGGGTGAAGGAGAACTGCTCGCGCATGCGTCAGGACGGCCCCTTTGTGGAAGCGGGCGAGAACGACAATCTGATCGTTCAGCGGCTGGAGGCCGACCCCCACGCCATCGGCATCTTCGGCTACTCGTTTCTATACGAGAACGAGGACCGGCTGATGGGGATCCCCATCGACGGAGTGGCGCCGTCCAAGGAGACGATTGCCGATTTCAGCTATGGCATCGCCCGGCCGATGTTCATCTACATCAAGAACGCCCATCGCGGCGTGATCCCCGGGCTGGAGGAGTTCATCGCCGAATATGTCTCCGACGAGGCAATGGGCGAGGACGGCTATCTTGCGGAACGCGGGATGGTGCCGCTTTCGCCCGAGAAGCTGGCGGAGATGCAGGACGCGGCCCTTTCGGCCAAGCCGATGCACGCGCCCGGCTCGTGACCGCGACCATGGCCATGCCCGGCCGGCGCGTCCGCGCCGGCCGGCCCCTCCGCCCTTTGAGACCGCGATGATCGGATATCTGTTCCTGCTGATCATTCTGGCCGGCGCTGCGGGGTTCTTCATCAACCGCAGGGCGGCGCGGGCGCGCATGGCGGCGGGCGAGCGGCTGCATTCCATGGCCGCCTTCCATGGCGCCTACGCGGTGTGTCTCAGCGCCCTGCCCGCGCTGGTCTTCACGCTCCTGTTCCTGCTCTTCGAGGGACCGATCGTCGATGCGATCCTGACCGCATCCCTGCCCGCAGATGCGGTGGCGGACATGGACCCCGGCCAGCTGTCGCTGGTCGAGGCCGAGATCAAGTCGATCGCCCGCGGCAATGTCTTCGGCGAGCCGGAGCCATGGAAGCGCGATGCCGCCGCCTACTACGCCGCCCTGCGCCACAACGCGACGCTGGCGCTGTGGGTCGCGGTCATCGCCATCCTCGGCGTCGGGCTCGCGCTTGCGCGCAGGCGCGTCTCGGCCCGGTTCCGCGCCCGGCACCGGGTCGAGCGGGTGATCGGCTGGATCATGCTGGCCTGTTCGGGGACAGCGGTGCTGATCACGGCCGGCATCATCGCCTCGCTGCTTTACGAATCGATCCGCTTTTTCGAGAAGGTGCCCATCGGCGAATTCCTGTTCGGCCTGAACTGGGAGCCGCAGATCCCGATCCGCGAAGGCCAGATCGCCGGCAGCGGGGCCTTCGGCTGGGTACCGGTCTTCGTGGGCACGCTGGTGATCACCTCGGTCGCCCTGTTCGTCGCGATCCCGATCGGCATCCTTTCGGCGATCTATCTCAACGAATTCGCGGCACCCCGCCTGCGCGCCGTCGCCAAGCCGCTCCTGGAGATCCTCGCCGGCGTGCCAACGGTGGTCTATGGCTTCTTCGCCATCCTCGTCGTCGCACCCGCGATCCGCACGGCCGGCGCGACGCTGGGCATCGACGTGGCGCCGAACACGGCGCTGGCGGCCGGTTCGGTGATGGGGGTGATGCTGATCCCCTTCATCTCCTCCTTCACCGATGACGCGCTGTCGGCGGTGCCGCAGACGCTGCGCGAGGGCTCGCTCGCACTGGGTGCCACGCGCGGCGAGACCATGCGCAAGGTGCTGTTCCCGGCCGCCATCCCCGGCATCGTCGGCGGCATCCTGCTCGCGGTCAGCCGGGCGATCGGCGAGACGATGATCGTGGTGATGGCCGCCGGCCTCATCGCCACGCTGACCATCAACCCGCTCGATTCGGTGACCACGGTGACGGTGCAGATCGTGACGCTGCTGATCGGCGATACCGCCTTCGACAATCCCAAGACGCTGGCCGCCTTCGCGCTGGGGCTGATGCTCTTCATCGTGACGCTGGGGCTCAACCTCGTCGCGCTCGGCGTCGTGCGCAAATACCGCGAGCTCTACGACTGATGAGCGTGCAAGATACCGATATCCCCGCGGCCCGGCCGGTGGACTGGCGCGACCCCCGCATCCTCGCCCGCATCCGCCGGCGCCACGCGCGCGACGGCTGGCTGAAGGCGGCGGGGCTGGTGGCGCTTCTCATCGCCTTCGCCCTGCTGGCGATCCTGGTGGGAAGCCTCGTCTATCGCGGGCATTCGGCCTTTACCCAGACCATGGTGACGCTTCAGGTCCATGTCGACCCGAAGAAGGTCAAGCCCGAAAGGCTGCGCCGCGGCAAGTATGACGACATGGTCGAGGCAGCACTGCTGAGCCATTTCCCCGAGGTCAGAAGCCGCGCGGACCGGCGCAAGCTGACGAAGATCCTGAGCAAGGGCGCGCGACTGGCGCTGCGCGACCGGGTCACCGCCGATCCGGCGCTGATCGGGCAGACGGTGACGATCAGCGTTCCGGTCTCGGACCCCTTCGATCAGCTCAACAAGGGTCTGATTGGGCGCAGCACCCCCGAGGAGCGCCGCATCGTCGACGATCGGGCCATCGCTTGGTTCGACCGGCTGGCGGAAAAGGGGCTGATCTCGCGGCCCTTCAACACCGCGCTCTTTCTGGAGGCCGACAGCCGCTTTCCCGAGCTTGCGGGGCTGGCCGGCGCCATTCGGGGATCGGCCTACGCCCTGCTCGTCTGCTTCCTGATCTCGTTTCCCGTCGGCATCGCCGCCGCGATCTATCTGGAGGAATTCGCGCCCCGGAACCGGTTTGTCGATATCGTCGAGGTCAACATCAACAACCTCGCCGCGGTGCCCTCGGTGGTGTTCGGCCTGCTGGCGCTCGCGGTGTTTCTCGGCTGGTTCGGGCTGCCGCGTTCGGCCCCGCTCGTGGGCGGCATGACGCTGGCGCTGATGACGCTGCCCACCATCATCATCGCCACCCGCGCGGCGGTGAAGGCGGTGCCGCCCTCGATCCGCGAGGCTGCGCTCGGGATCGGCGCCTCCGAAACCCAGGTGGTGTTCTCTCATGTCCTGCCGCTGGCGATGCCCGGCATCCTGACCGGCACCATCATCGGGCTGGCCCAGGCGCTGGGCGAGACGGCGCCGCTGCTGCTGATCGGCATGAACGCCTTCATCACCGAACCGCCGGGCGGCGTGCTCGACCCCGCGACGGCGCTGCCCACCCAGATCTACATCTGGGCCGACAGCCCCGAACGCGGCTTCGTCAGCCGGACCGCGGCCGCGATCTGCGTGCTGCTGCTCTTTCTTGTCACGATGAACGCGCTGGCCGTCATCCTGCGCCGCCGTTTCGAGCGCCGCTGGTAGAGGGGGTGGACCATGACCATGCTGCAACCGGACGAGGCGGAGACGGAGACGGAGGCGCCGACGGCCGAACTCAAGATGACCGCGCGCGATGTCGATGTCTTCTACGGCACCAACCACGCCATCAAGTCGATCAGCGTCGACATTCCCGACAAGACGGTCACCGCCTTCATCGGGCCGTCGGGCTGCGGCAAGACCACCTTCCTGCGCTGCCTGAACCGGATGAACGACACCATCCGCAACTGCCGGGTGACGGGCGAGATCCGGCTCGACGGCGAGGACATCTATGGCAGGGACATCGACCCGGTGCAGCTGCGCGCCCGTGTCGGCATGGTGTTCCAGAAGCCCAACCCGTTCCCCAAGTCGATCTACGACAATGTCGCCTATGGCCCCCGCATCCACGGCCTGGCCGGCACGCGGGCCGAGCTCGACGAGATCGTGGAACGCGCGCTGACCCGGGCAGCGCTGTGGCAGGAGGTCAGGGACCGGCTCGATGCGCCCGGCACGGGCCTGTCGGGCGGGCAGCAGCAGCGGCTGTGCATCGCGCGCGCCATCGCCACCGCGCCGGAGGTGCTGTTGATGGACGAGCCCTGCTCGGCGCTCGACCTCATCGCTACCGCCCAGATCGAGGAGCTGATCGACGAGCTGCGCGAGAGCTATTCGGTGGTCATCGTCACCCATTCCATGCAGCAGGCGGCACGGGTCAGCCAGAAAACCGCCTTCTTCCATCTCGGCGTTCTGGTAGAATACGGCGAGACATCGAGGATGTTCACCAACCCGTCCGACCAGCGAACGCAGGACTACATCACCGGCCGCTTCGGCTGACGGGCAGCGGCGGTTCGGCGGGGACGGGGCAGAAGGAAGCGCAGATGGGTCCGCATATCGTATCGGCCTTCGACAAGGAGCTCATGGCGATCCATGCCAAGATCGCCGAGATGGGCGGGCTTGCCGAGGAATTGCTGTCGCAGGCGCTGGAGGCGGTCGAGAAGCGCGACCCCGGGCTGGCCGAACAGGTCATCCAGCGCGACAAGCGGCTGGACCGGCTGGAAATGGAGGTCGACGAGCTGACCGTGAAGGTGATGGCGCTGCGCCAGCCCATGGCGCAGGATCTGCGCTTTCTGGTGGCGGCGCTGAAGATTTCCAGCACGCTCGAACGCATCGGCGATCTGGCCAAGAACATCGCCCGCCGCGGCATCTATCTGTCGCAGGCCCGGCGGGTCAACCTGTCGGCCTCGATCGTGCGCATGGGCCAGCGCACGCTGGAACAGCTCACCGAGGTGCTCGACGCCTATTCCAGCCGCGACACCGCGCTGGCGGTCGCGGTGTGGCGCCGCGACGTGGAGATCGACGAGCTCTACAACTCGCTGTTTCGCGAGGTGCTCACCTACATGATGGAGGATCCGCGCATGATCGGGCTGGGCTCGCAGCTGCTGTTCATCGCCAAGAACCTCGAACGCATCGGCGATCACACCACCCATATCGCCGAGCTGGTCTATTACGTGGTCGAGGGCGAGCCGCTGGGCGACGACCGGCCCAAGGGCGAGCCGCTGGCGCTCGACGGCCTGACGGACTGACCCGGGATCACGCCGGTGCCCGCGCGCATTCTGGTGGTCGAGGACGAGGCGGCGCTGAGCGAGCTTTTGCGCTACAATCTCGCCGCGGAGGGCCATGAGGTGTCGGTCTGCGCCGATGGCGAGGAGGCGCTGGTCATGGTGGCCGAGGAGGCGCCCGACCTCGTCGTGCTCGACTGGATGCTGCCCGGCATCTCGGGGCTGGAGATCGCCCGCCGCCTGCGCGCGCGCCGCGCCACCCGCGACATCCCCATCATCATGCTGACCGCGCGCGGCGCCGAGGAAGATCGGGTCCGCGGGCTGGAGACCGGCGCCGACGACTATCTGGTCAAGCCGTTCTCGATGAGCGAGCTGACGGCCCGCATCCGTGCCGTGCTGCGGCGGACCCGCCCGACCCTGGCCGGCGATGTCGTCACCTTCGGCGACATCGTGCTGGACCGCGAGACCCGCCGCATCCGCCGCGGGGAGCGCGAGATCCATCTCGGCCCGACCGAATACCGCCTGCTGGAGGTGCTGATGCAGCGCCCCGGCCGGGTCTATGCGCGCGAACAGCTGCTCGACCGGGTCTGGGGCACCGATGTCCATGTCGAGATCCGCACCGTCGACGTGCATGTTGGGCGGCTGCGCCGGGCGCTGAACCGCCCCGGCGAGCGCGACCCGATCCGCACCGTGCGCAGCGCCGGCTATGCGCTGGACGAAACCTATCCCGAACGGGGCTGAACCGGCCCGTCCGGCGATGCGGATGTGCTGACATGGATCGACACCGCCGCCTTCAGCGACGGTGTCGGCGAGGTTCGGCGAGATCGTTGGGGCGGTGGCTCCGACTTTCGCAGCCCCTTCCCGGAAGGCCACGGGATCGACCCGGGGCGGTGCCCGACCCTGGGAGGGCGCGGAGAAACGGTGGTCGTGGCCGCGACGGCGCAATTACGCCAGCCGGCTGAGCCCGTGACCGGCGCAGCAATGCGCCCTCCCGGGGGGAGGGTCGGGCGCCGCCCGGCGGTGCCGGGCGCGGCTTGCAGTGGCGGCATCGCTTCACGCCGAGCCGGACCCCGGTCGGGACCGGAATGAATTCCGTCGGACCACCACCGGCAGACGCGCCGCGGATACCCGCTGCACAGCTTTCTCGCCCGGCCGGCGCCGGTCGCCACGGCCGCGTCAGCCGCGCGCGAACAGCCGCTCGGCCATCACGCCCACGCGCGCCTCGATCGCCTCGCAGGCATCGAGGATCATGTCCTCGCGGAAGCGCCGGCCCACGATCTGCACGCCGATCGGCAGCCCGTCATTGTAGCTGGCCGGCACGTTGCCCGCCGGCAGGCCGAGATAGTTCATCGAGATCGAATAGATCCCCTTGCCCAGCACCGCTTCGGCCCCCGCCACGCC
>RFIR01000358.1 GCA_003695135.1 Alphaproteobacteria bacterium
TCATCAGATCGGCCGCGCGCATCCGCTCCATCAGCGCCGGATTCGGCCCGAATGTCAGCTCGCCGGCATAGGCGGGATGGGTGTTGTCGATCAGCTCCTGCCGCCGGAAGGTCACCGCCACCGGGATCTGCCAGCGCTCCGCGATCTCGGCCAGCCGGTCGCAGGCGGCCTGATCCCAGCGCGAGCCGCCGGCCACGATGACCGGGCTTCGCGCCTCGCCCAGCGCGTTGGCCAGGCGGGCCAGATCGCGCGGCGCCGGTGCAGGGTCCGAAACCTCGACCCGCGCCGCATCGAGGACATCGGCGCGCTCGACCAGCATGTCCTGTGGCAGTGCCAGCACGACCGGGCCAGGCCGGCCGCTCATCGCCACATGCCAGGCGCGCGACATCATCTCGGGAATGCGGGCAGCGCTGTCGATCTCGGCCACCCATTTCGCCATGCCGCCGAACATCCGGGCATAATCGACCTCCTGGAACGCGTCGCGCCCGCGCATGTCGCGCGCGATCTGCCCGATCATCAGTACCATCGGCGTCGCATCCTGCTGGGCGACATGCACCCCGGCGGCCGCATTGGCCGCGCCGGGGCCTCGGGTCACCAGCGCCACGCCGGGCCGCCCGGTCAGCTTGCCCCAGGCCTCGGCCATCATCGCCGCACCGCCCTCCTGCCGCGCGACGGTAATGGCGATGGGGCCGTCATGCAGCGCATCGAGCACGGCGAGATAGCTCTCGCCGGGCACGCAGAACACGCGGGCCACGCCCTGCGCCTTCAGCCCTGCCGCAATCAGCTCTCCGCCCGTGGGCGCCATGCCCCGCCTCCGTTTCCTGCCGGTCGCAGCCTAGCCGCCCTTCGCGAAAGGATGAAGGGACTTGCGCAAGGATTTCGACCTTCCCATATTTGTCGCGTGCGGTTGCCTGCTAAGGGGCCGCACGAGACCGTCGCTTTGAGAAAAGGACCGGTTCATGACCAGGGTTTCCTTCGCCTCGCATCCGTTTCTGCTCGGCTTCGAACAGCTCGACCGGCTGGTCGAGCGAACGGCGAAGTCCGGCAATGACAGCTATCCGCCCTACAACATCGAACAGCGCGGGGAGGGTGCCTATCGCATCACCCTGGCGGTCGCCGGTTTCAGGGAGGATGACCTGTCGGTGACGATCGAGGACAACCAGCTGGTGATCCGGGGGCGAAGCTCGGAGGACGAGGAGGGCCGCGTGTTTCTGCATCGCGGCATCGCCACCCGGCAGTTCCAGCGCAGCTTCGTGCTGGCCGATGGCGTGGAGGTGTCCTCGGCGCGGCTCGATTGCGGATTGTTGCATGTCGATCTGGAGCGTCACGAGCCCGAGGGCGTCGTGCGCAGGATCGAGATCGTGCGTGGGCGTTGAGGAGGAACAGCAGATGAAGGACAAGGTTGCCTGGAAGACCGTGCCGGGTGGAAACCCGATCGTCTATGTCAAGGGCGTTCGGGCCGAGGATCTGCCGGCCGAAATGAACATTCCCAAGGGAATCGACAGGCTCTACGCCATTCATGGCGAGAATGGCGAGCCGATCGCGCTGGTCGGGGATCGCCGGGTGGCCTTCACCGTCGCACGTCAGAACAGCATGGCACCGGTCTCGGTGCACTGAAACGCCGAGTCCTGCGGCGCAATCGTCGCAGCCGATCTTTTCCACGCCGAAAGGCGCGTCTATGCTCGCACCCTCAAGCAAGGGGGAGCGCGCAGATGACCCACGATCCGGGAGCCGGTTTCCGCGCCCTGCACAGGCCGGGCGATCCGTTCATTCTGGCCAATGCATGGGATATCGGCTCGGCGCGCGTGCTCGCCGCGCTGGGCGCGCAGGCCATCGGCACCACCTCGGCCGGCTTCGCCTTCACACTCGGCCTGCCCGACGGGGCACGCATCAGCCGCGATCAGGCGCTTGCGCATGCGCAGGATCTGGTCGCGGCGACGCCGCTTCCGGTATCGGCCGATCTCGAGAACGGTTATGCCGAGGCGCCGGAGGCGGTGGCCGAGACCGTGCGTCTGGCGGCCGAATGCGGGCTTGCGGGCTGTTCGATCGAGGACACCGCGCTGCCCGGCAGCGGGGCCTACCCCTTCGACCTTGCGCTGGAGCGGGTGCGCGCCGCCATTGCCGCCACCCGGGCCCTGCCACGGGACTTCGTGCTGGTGGCGCGCGCCGATGGCGTGCTGCAGGGCGGATATGATGTCGAGGAGGCCATCCGCCGCGTCACCGCCTTCGCCGAGGCCGGGGCCGACTGCGTCTATGTCCCCATGCCGCCTTCGATGGAAGACATCGCCCGCATCTGCGCGGCGGTGCATGTGCCGGTCAACGCGCTCGCCGCCGGGCCGTTCATCCAGTATGGCCGGTCGGACTTCGCCGCCGCCGGTGTGGCGCGCATCTCGGTCGGCTCGGCGCTGGCCCGGGTGACCCACAAGGCGATCATCGACGCCGCGGGTCCGATGATCGCCGGCGATTTCACCGCGCTGGTCGGTGCCTCGACGCGCGAGGTCGATGCGTTGCTGGGCGAGGGGGCGAAGTGATACCAGCCGTCCCTTCGACCGGCTCGTCTGGCGGGAATGCCCGAACCACTCGAGATCGGGGGCATCGAGGCGCGGGAAAGGGCCCGGCGATCGCGATCGTCCGGCCCGATCGGAAAAGGGCGGCGCGAGGCCGGGGCTCGGAAAGGCATGACGCTCGGGCATCGCGGCAGGCAGCGCCAGCCCGTGCCGATGTGCGCGGGCGGAGGCGAAATGTGGCGCCGGCGAAGTTTGCTCCCGGTTTTCACTTGTTTGACGGAGCCCCCTGCAAA
>RFIR01000048.1 GCA_003695135.1 Alphaproteobacteria bacterium
GTCATTGCCGTTCTCGCCCTCCAGCCGGTCATTGCCGTCGCGCCCGCGGATGAGGTCGTTGCCGTCGTTGCCGCGCAGCCGCTCGTCCTGCTTCGATCCCAGCAGGCTGTCATTGCCGCGCGAGCCTTGGATGGCCTCGACCCCGAACAGCGTGTCGACCCATTCGCCCTTGCGGACCTCCCAGGAGCCGCCCCATTTCTGCACCGCCGTGTGCTTGGCGAGGTCGACGACCACCGAATCGAGGTTGGAGCGGTCGTAGCGGACCTGATCCCAGCCCTGGCCGGCCAGAACCATGTCATTGCCGGCATTGGTGATGAAATTGTCGTTGCCGTTGCCGCCCACGAACTTGTCGGAGGCATGGGTGCCCTCGATCTCGTTCACGCCGAAGAACTTGTCGAAGTCGCCGAACTGGTCCTTGACCTTTCCGGTCATGTCGCCGTTGTCGTAGCCGGTCACCTCGACCCGGATGCCGCGATAGGGTTGATCGTTGTAGCTGACCCGGTCCCAGCCGCCGTCGCCGCCAAAGATCATGTCGTTGCCGGCGCCGGGCTTGATCCCAATGAAATCGAACGAGAATCCGTCCTTGATGCGGAAGGTGTCGTTCTCCACCGTTCCCTCGATGCCGATATCGTACTTGCTCGATGTCCAGTCGATGTTCACCAGCCGGTCGATGCTGCCATCGATGCTCTTCTTGACCGTGGTCGCGGTCTTGCTGATGAAGGCGTTGATCGAGCCCTCGATGCGGGAATACTTCACCGCGAAAAAGGCGAAGCTGCCGCTGGGGTTGATCGCATCGGCGAAGGTGATCCGGTCATTGCCGAGGCTGCCGAAGATCACGTCCCAGCTGGAATTGGTGCCGGCATTGATGAAATCGTTGCCATCGCCGCCATCGAGAACGTCGCTGCCGGTACCGCCGAACAGCGAATCGTTGCCCTTGTTGCCGATCAGCACGTCGTCTCCGGCCAGTCCGCGCAGAATGTCGTTGCCGCTGCGGCCCGACAGGAAATCGTCGCCGCCGGTTCCGATCTTGGTTGCCATCATCTCTCTCCCTTGATGCCGGGTAATCCAACCCCTTGCGGACCGAGCCTTGCCCGGGGCGGCGGGCGGTGTATGTGGCATTTGCCACATCGCCGTCTGGTCCGGCCGCATGGCGCGAATTGACAGTGCTGCCCGCGTCATCGACCTTCGGGCCATGCGAACCGCCCCCGCCTGTCCCGCTCCTGCCGACGTTCTGCCCCCGCAGCGCGAGCGCGTGGACGCGGCGCTCGACCCCTTGCGCCATCCCTTTCCCTTCGCGCCGCGCGGGCTGAAGGTCGGGCTGCTGGGCGGGTCGTTCGATCCGCCGCATGAGGGACACATCCACATCACCCGCCGGGCGCTGAAGGCCTTCGCGCTCGACCGCATCTGGTGGCTGGTCAGCCCCGGCAACCCGCTCAAGGCGCGGGGGCCCGCGGCGCTGGAGCGGCGCATCGCCGCCGCGCGCGCGCTGATCGACCATCCGCGCGTCACCGTGACCGGGATCGAGGCGCGGCTCGGCACGCGCTACACGGCCCAGACGCTCGCCCGGCTGCGGCAGCGCTATGCCGGCGTGCATTTCCTGTGGCTGATGGGGGCGGACAATCTTGCCCAGTTCCATCGCTGGCAGCGCTGGCAGGAGATCATGCAGACCGTCCCCATCGGCGTGCTGGCCCGCCCGGGCGCCCAGCTTGCCGCCGGGCTGTCGCCGGCAGCGCGCCGCTTCGCGCGCTTCCGCCATGGTCCCGGCGAGGCGTCGGGGCTGGTGCTGGAGCCGCCGCCGGCCTGGATCCTGCTGACCGGGCCGATGCATGACGTTTCCTCCACCGCGATCCGCCGCTCGGGCCGCTGGCCGGGCCCCGCGGGGGCCGAGTGAGGCAGCAAAGTGAGTCCGCGCTGTCGCAATGCCGTGCGCGGTTCCTCAGCCGGGAAATGAACTCTTTACAGGCAAGCCCATGTTCGGGCAGATGATTCGGTCATGAAGGATTTGAAGCCAGTCGCTTTTACCCGCCGGCGTTTCCTCGCCACCGCCGCCGCGCTGGTCCCCGCCACCGCCCTGGCCGGCGCGCCGGAAACCGCACCCCGTCCTGCACGGCGCCCGCTTCGCGACCCGGCCATTGCCGCGCGCCCGGCGCTCGACCCGCGGCTGAGCGGGCAGACCGGCTATGCGCTCTACGATCTGGAGGCCGGCAAGATCGTCGAGGCGCTGGCGCCGGACACCGCCTTCGTGCCGGCCTCGGTCAGCAAGATCCCCACCGCGCTCTATGCGCTCGACAGCCTCGGCGCCGATTACCGCTTCACCACCCGGCTCCTGACCACCGGCAGCATCGTCGGGGGCACGCTGCAGGGCGATCTGATCCTGGTCGGCGGCGGCGATCCGACGCTGGACACCGACGATCTGGCCGAGCTCGCCGCGGCGCTGCGCGGGGCCGGCATCCGCCGCATCGCGGGCCGGTTTCTGGCCGATGGCAGCGCCCTGCCGGCGATCGCCGAAATCATGCCCGGCCAGCCGGTGCAGGCGGCCTACAACCCCTCGGTCTCGGGGCTCAACTGCAACTTCAACCGCGTGTTCCTGGAATGGAAACCGGTCAAGGGGGGGCGCGAGATCGTGCTGGAGGCGCGCGCGCTGCGCCACAGCCCGGCGGTCAGCCATGTCACGGTGGCCACGGCCGCGCGGCGCAGCCCGGTCTTCACCTGGACCGCGCGGGGCGGGCGCGAGCTGTGGACGGTGGCCGAACCGGCGCTGCGACGCAAGGGCGGGCGCTGGCTGCCGGTGCGCGATTCGGTGGCCTATACGGGGGACGTGTTCCGCCAGCTTGCGGCCGATCTCGGCATCGTGCTGCCGCAACCGCAGGTTGTCAGGGCCGCTGCCGGGCGCGAGATCGCGCGGATCTCGAGCGATCCGCTGCAGCGGATCCTGCGCCAGATGCTGCGCTATTCGACCAATCTGACCGCCGAGGCGGTCGGGCTCGCGGCCAGCCGGCAGCGCGGGCTGGTCTCGGTCTCGCTGACCGGCTCGGCCGCGGCGATGAGCGAATGGCTGCGCGACTATGCCGGGCTGACGGGCAAGTTCCGCTTTGCCAATCATTCGGGGCTGACCGGCAAGACCCGCATCAGCCCGGCGCAGACCGTGCAGCTTCTGGCGGCGGCCGAGCGGCGCGGCGGTGGGCAGCTGCGCGGGTTGCTGAAGAAGATCCACCTGCCGGCGGAAGGCAAGAGCCGGCAGCCGCTGGCCGGGGTGGTGGCCAAGACCGGAACGCTCGCCTTCGTGCGCGGTCTTGCCGGCTACCTGGACGGGCCGAACGGCAAGCCCTACGCCTTTGCCATCTATGCCGACGATCTGGAGGCGCGCGGCGAGGCCGAGCTGCGCCGTGAACGGCCGCGCGGCAGCCGCCGCTGGCTGTCGCATGCCAAGGCGCAGGAGATCGCCATCCTGCAAAGCTGGGCCCGCCGCTACGCCGGTGCCTGAGCCGGCCCCGGCGCGCCGGACGACCCGTCCCCCCGTGCCCTATTCGGCCGCGTCGAGCAGCGTGCCCGGGCGGAGCCGGATCGGGTGCAGGTCGGGGCGCTGATCGGGATCCTCCCAGATGATGTCCTCGGCCGCGGTCTTGCGCGCCAGCCGGCGGAAGGCGAAGTAGCGCCGCCCCTCTTCCCGCCGGATCGCGGTCAGCCGCAGCAGCCCCAGCACCACCCAGTAGCGGATGGCCAGCAGCGCCGGGGTCACGATAAGCGTCAGCACCGTCGCCGTGCCCAGCCCGAACACGACCGCGGTGGCGAGCTGCTTCCACCACAGCGCGGTCGGCGCGTCGATGGTGTAGGCGCGGCCGAAGAAGTCGAGCGAGATGCCCAGCATCATCGGGGTCAGCCCGGCCATGGTGGTGATGGTGGTCAGCAGGACGGGTCGGATGCGCGCCTCGGCGGTGCGGGTGATCGCCTCGGTGATCGGCATCTGCTTGCGGAATTCCTGGAAGGTGTCGATCAGCACGATGTTGTTGTTCACCACGATGCCTGCCAGCGCCACGATGCCGGTGCCGGTCATGATGATCGAGAAGGGCTGGTGCATCACCATCATGCCGATCAGCACCCCGGTGACCGACATCACCACCGCGCTGAGCACCAGCACCGAGTCATAGAGGCTGTTGAACTGCGCCAGCAGGATCACGAACATCAGCCCCAGCGCGCCGAGGAAGGCCTGACCGAGGAAGGCCTGGCTCTCGGCCTGCTCCTCGTGATCGCCGGTCCATGCCCATTGCACGCCGGCGGGCAGCGGGCCGGTCTCCAGCCATCCGGTCAGCTCGTCGATCTTTTCGTTGGCATTTACCCCCTCGGCGACATCGGCCCTGACGTCGAAATAGCGCTCGCCCTGAAAGCGGTTGATGCGGCCGACCTTCGGCACCGGCTTGCGGCTGATGAAGTTGGACAGCGGCACCAGCCCCTGCGGCGTGCGCACCCGCATGCTGTCGAGGGTCGAGAGCAGCCGGTCACGCTCGGGATAGCGCACGCGGATCTCGACCTCGTCATCGGAGGTGTCGGTGCGCATGGTGTCGAGCAGGATGCCGCGGGTGACGAGCTGGACCATCGCGCCCACCGTGGCGACATCGGCGCCATAGCGGCCGGCCTTTTCCACGTCGATGTCGATCTGCCAGTCGATGCCGGGCAGGGGGCGGGTGTCCTCGGTCTCGATCAGCCCCGGCGTGGCCTCGAACTTTCTGCGCACCGCTTCGGTGGCAGTGTAGAGATCTTCCCAGCTGTTGCCGGTCAGGCGCAGATGCAGCGGCTTGCCCTGGGCCGGGCCGCGGGACTGCTCGCGCACCTCGACGATGATGCCGGGGATCCGTGCCAGCCTTGCGCGCATCTCGTCGAGAATCTCGTCGCCGGGGCGGCGGGTGCCCCAGTCAGCCAGCTCGAACTGCACCCGGCCGATCTCGTCGAGCGGGCTGGAAGAGCCGTTGCGGTTCTGGTTGAGCCCGCCCGATCCGGCGAAGGAAAACACCGATTCCACGCCGTCGACCTGCATGATCTCGCGCTCGGCCAGCTGTACCAGCCGGTCCTTTTCCTCCAGCGACAGGTTGCCGCGCGCGCGGACGAAGGCGACGCCGTTTTCCGGCTCGGTCTTGACGAAGAATTCCACCCCCAGATTGTGCTGGCCGTAATAGGCGAATGTGCCGGCCATCACCGCCACCGCAGCGCCCACCGCGATGAAGGGCATCACCGGATTGCCGGTGATGAAATGGATCGCATGGCCGAACCAGGACCGCCGGTAGCCGGCCTTCTCCACCGGCGGCAGGCCGGTCTGGCGGAAGGAGCCGCCGAGGATCGCGGCGAGCATGGCGAAGATCAGGAAGCCGGCGCCGGCCATTGCCGGCGGTAGCGTGCCGTTGATCAGCGCGGACAGGCTGCCCACGGTTGCCACGGCCACCAGCGTCAGCGCCACGGCGCGCGGCGTCCAGTGCAGACTGCCATGCAGCCGGGCCGAAATCCGGTCCATCGCGCGGCTGATGCGGCCGACAATGCCGCCCATCACCGGCAGGTAGATCAGCGCCACCACCAGCGAGGCCGACAGCACGAAGATCAGCGTGACCGGCAGGTTGCCCATGAACTCGCCCGGCATTCCGGGCCAGAACAGCATCGGCAGGAAGGCGCAGAGCGTGGTCGCCGTCGAGGAGACGATGGGCCAGAACATGCGCTTGGCCGCCTCGCCGAAGGCGTGCATCGGCCCCACCCCGGCCTGCATGCGCTTGTCGGCATATTCCACCACCACGATCGCGCCGTCCACCAGCATGCCGACCGCGAGGATCAGCCCGAACATGACGATGTTGGAGATCGACATGCCGAAGACGGCAAGCAGCGCGAAGGTCAGCAGGAAGGAGGTGGGAATGGCAAAGCCCACCAGCATGGCCGAGCGGAATCCCAGCGAGGCCAGCACCACGATCATCACCAGCGCGATGGCGGTGAAGACCGAGGATTCAAGCTGGTCGACCATGCCCTGCACGCGCCAGCTTTCGTCCATCGAGAAACTGACCCGGACCGCGGTGCGCAGCTCCTCGGGCCAGCTGTCGATCAGCGTCCGCGCCGCCGCCTTCACCTTGGTCACGGTGTCGATGAGGTTGGCGCCCTTGCGCTTGACCACCTGCAGGGCGATGGTCGACTGGCCGTTGAATCGCGCCGTGCCCTTGGCGTCCTCGAAGGTCAGCCGGATCTCGGCCAGATCGCCCAGCGTGACCACCGAATCGCCATTGACCTTGACCGGAAGATTGTAGATGTCGCGCGGCTCGTCGAAGGAGGCGGGGATCTTGACCGAATAGGCGCCGGTGCCGGCCTCCACCTCGCCGGCGGCGATGAGCTGGTTGTTGTTGACCACCACCCGGATCAGCTCGCCCGCGGTGACGTTGTAGGCCTCCAGCTTCAGCGGGTCGATGATGACCTCGAGCATCTCGTCGCGATGCCCGGCCAGCCCGGCCTCCAGCACCTCGGGCAGGCTTTCGACCGTATCCTGCATCTCCTTGGCGCGGCGCAACAGCGTGCGCTCGGGCACGTTGCCCGACAGCGAGATCACCAGGATGGGGAATTCGGAGAAGTTGATCTCGTCGATCGAGGGCTGCTTGGCCCCTTCGGGAAACTCGGCCTCGGCCTGATTGACCCGGTCGCGCACATCGGCAAGCGTCGCCGCCTTGTCCCAGCCAAACTCGAACTGCATGACGACCAGCGCATAGCCTTCGGCGGCGGTGGCGGTCATCTTGTCGAGCCCGTCCACGTCGCGCAGCTTCGATTCCAGCGGCTTGACCAGCAGCTTCTCGGCATCCTGGGCCGAGATGCCGGGAAACGAGACGCTGACGAACAGCGCCGGCACGTCGATATCGGGCTCGCCCTCCTTGGGCAGGCCGAGATAGGCCAGCGTCCCCGCCCCGATCGAGAGCAGGATGAAGGCGAAGATCATGCGCGCATGCTCGGTCGCCCAGTCGACGAGACGGGTCATTTCAGCGCGCTCCGTTCGGTCATGGTCACGGCAACCTCGCGGCCGTCACTGACGAACTCCTGACCGACCACGATCACGTCGGCCGCATCGGGCAATCCGCTCACCCAGATGCCCTCGGGGGCATCGCGGATGATCGTCACCGGCTGAAACCTGGCCTTGCCCTGCTCGACGATCCGCACACCCAGCCTGCCGTCATCATCGAGCGTCAGGGCCGATTGCGGCAGCAGATGCCCCTTCTCGCCGGGCATCTCCAGCAGGATCTCGGCGGTCAGCCCGTCGCGAATGGCATTGTCGGGGTTCGGCGCCGTCACTTCAACCCGGAAGGTGCGGGTCTGCTCGTCGGCCGATCGGGCGACGAATGTGACCTTGCCGACGACCTGCTGCCCGTCGCTGAGCCGGGCGATGGCGCGGGCACCGACCGAAACCCGCCCGACCCGGTTTTCCGGCACGAAACCCACCAGCTTGATCGGATCGAGCGCGATCAGCGTGGCGCAGGCGGCGCCGGGTTGCATCAGCGTGCCGATCTCGGCGGCATCGGTCTCCAGAAGCCCGTCGAAGGGGGCGCGGATCTTCAGCCGCGCGATCTCGAGCTCGGCCCGGCGCACCCGGGTGATCGCCGTCTCAAGCTGCGCCCGCGCGGCCTTGGCGGCGGTCTCGGCGGCATAGCCGCGCTTCGACAGTGCGCGTGCCGCCTCGTCCTTGGCCCGGGCATCCTCCAGCCACGCCCTGGCCTCCTCCAGCGCCACCAGACGCTCGCCGGGGTCGATGTTGCACAGCACGTCGTCCCTCTTGACCGCCGCACCGGCGCGCAGCGGCTCGGAGACGATCAGCCCGGAGACCTGCGCGCGCAGCGTGACCTTTCTAAACGCCTCGGTCCGCCCGCGCAGCACGATGCCGTTCGACACGGTCGCCAGCCTCGAATGAACCGCGACCACCGGCACCGGCGCGACGGATTCGCTGGCCGCCGGCGCCTCGGCCGCCCGGACCGGCGCATCGGCCCCCGCATTGGCCCCGAGGACCCAGTAGACGATGCCGGCCGCAACCAGAAGTGCGGTGAGCATGGGAACGATGCGCATGTTTGTCTGCCTCCCGGCGGGCGCGTCTGCATCGACATCAAATGGGCGCGCGCGAGGCGAAGTCAATCAACGAGGAAAGAGATTCTGCATCGACTGACGAAATTTTTAATTCGTCAGGAGCGGCGATGGCCGATTCCGTGTGCCCGCGCATCAAACCGTTGCGTACGGGCAACAATCCAGTGCCAATTCGCCACCTTTTGGGCCTTGGCTTTCCCGCACCCGCCGGTCTAGTTTCGCCGCGAAACCGGGTTGGGGGTGCGGTGTGAGTCAGAGCGATTCCTTCGTCGAAGAAGTCACCGAAGAACTTCGGCGCGACCGCCTGTTCGCGTTCTTTCGCCGCTGGGGACCCTATGTCATCGCGGTGCTGGTGCTGATCGTCGCCTTTTCGGCCTGGAATGAGTACCGCAAGGCCCGGGCGCTGGCCGAGCGCGAGGCGCGCGGCGACGCGCTGCGCGCGGCCCTGGCGATCGAGGATCCTGCGGCGCGGCTGAGTGCGCTCGACAAGCTGGTGGCCGCCGAAGACAGCCCCTCGGCCGTACTGCGGCTGGCCCGGGCTGTCGGCATGGCCGCGGCCGGCGACACGGACGGGGCGGTGGCGGCACTGAAGGCGCTGGCCGGCGATGACGCGGTCGATGTCGTCTATCGCGATGCGGCGAAGCTGCGCCTTCTCGCGCTCGATGCCGCGATGTCGGCCAAAGACCGGATCGCGATGCTCGACGGCATGATCGGGCCGGACGCGCCCTATCGGCTGCTGGCGCTGGAGGCGCGGGCGGTGATCGTACTGGGTCAGGGCGAGAAGGATAAGGCGATTGCCGATCTGCGCACCATCCTGACCGATCCCGCCGCCGCGCCCAGCCTGCAGGCGCGGGCCTTCGAGTTGTTCCGGGCCGCCGGCGGCGATCTGGCCGCCTTGCTGAATCCGGAATGATGCGCTCGGGTTGGGAGTGAGCCGATGACGGCAGTGTCGAAGCGAGCGCCCGCGCGCCGGCTGGTTGCGATCGCGCTGGCCCTGCCGGTGCTGCTCGGCGGATGCGGCCTGTTCGGCAAGGACGAGGTGATACTGGAGGGCAAGCGCCTGCCGGTGCGCCCGGAGCAGGAGACCGCCCGGCTGGACGAGCGCCCGCCGCTGCGCCTGCCTCCACCCACCACCGTCAGCGCCTGGACCCATCGCAATGGCGGCCCGACCCATGTCGCGCCCCATGCGGCGCTGAACCCGTCGCTGACGCTGGCCTGGAGCGTCGATGCCGGCGAGGGCAACAACAGCCGCTCGCAGCTTACCTCCGGCCCGGTGGTCGGCGGCGGCCGCATCTTCGTGCTCGATGCCGCATCGCAAGTGCGCGCGTTCAGCCTCGACGGCAAGCTGTTGTGGAAAAGCTATGTCGGACGCGAAAACGAGGACGGCCATGACGGCTATGGCGGCGGGGTGGTGATCGCCGGCGACACGCTCTACGCCGCGACCGGCTTCGGCGAGGTGCTGGCGCTCGATGCCGCGTCGGGCGAGATCCGCTGGCGGACCCGGGTCGGCGGGCCGGTGCGCGCTGCCCCCGTGGTCGCCCGCGGCAAGGTGATCGTGGTCACCCGCGATGATCAGGGCTTCGGGCTCGACGCCGTCAGCGGCGCCATCGCCTGGCGCGTTCAGGGCGCGACGGGTCCGGCCGGCCTGCTCGGCGGCTCCAGCCCGGCCGCCGACGATGTGGTCGCAGTACTGCCCTTCAGCTCGGGCGAGGTGCTGGCCGTGGTCGGCTTCTCGGGCCGCCGCATCTGGAGCGCGGCGGTGACCGGCGGCCGCCGCGGCCTCGCGCGGACCGGCATCGGCGACATCACCGGCGAGCCGGTGATCGACGGCGAGACCATCTATGTCGCCAATCAGAGCGGCCGTCTGGTTTCGATCGACCGGCGCACCGGCAATCGCAACTGGACGATCAATGACGGCTCGGTCAATCCGGTGGTGCCGGTCTCGGGCAGCGTGTTCATGCTGTCGGACCGGGCGGAGCTGATCCGCCTCGATGCCGCGACCGGGGCGCGGATCTGGGCCACGCAGCTGGACGAGTACAGCGATCCGGCCGATCGCAGCAACGCCATCGGCTATGCCGGGCCGCTGCTGGCGGGCGGGCGGCTGGTGGTGGTCTCGACCGCCGGCAGGCTTTTCAGCTTCGATCCCGAAACCGGCGCGCAGACCGGGGTCCTCGACATGCCCGCGGGCAGCTATCTGCCGCCCGCGATCGCCGAGGGGCGGCTGATCGTGCTGGGCACCGATGGCCGGCTGTTCGCGTTCCGCTAGATCGGGGAGATGCACGGATGGCGGGCGACGCGCCGCGCGTGGCCATTCTGGGCCGGCCCAATGTCGGCAAGTCGACCCTGTTCAACCGGCTGGTCGGACGGCGGCTGGCGCTGGTCGATGACAGCCCCGGCGTGACCCGCGACCTGCGCGAGGGCGCGGCTCGGCTCGGCGATCTGCGCTTCACCGCCATCGACACCGCCGGTTTCGAGGATATCCGTGACGGCAGCCTGCCCGCGCGCATGCGAGGCTTGAGCGAGCGCGCCGCCGAGCAGGCCGATATCTGCCTGCTGATGGTGGACGGGCGGGCCGGGATCACCGCGGCCGACCGGGCGGTGGCCGATCTGTTGCGCCGCACCGGCAAGCCGGTCATGGTGCTGGTCAACAAGGCCGAAGGCCGAGCGGCCGAGGCGGGGATCGCCGAGGCGCATGAGCTGGGGCTTGACGAGGTGATTGCCATCTCGGCCGAACATGGCGAGGGGCTCGACGAGCTGCGCCACAGCCTCGCGCCGCTGATCGCCGCAGCCGAGACGGGAGAAGAGGTGCCGGAGGCCTCCGGCCAGCCCATGCGCATCGCGGTGATCGGGCGGCCCAATGCCGGCAAGTCGACGCTGGTCAATGCGATCCTCGGCGAGGAGCGGCTGCTGACCGGGCCGGAGGCCGGGATCACCCGCGACGCGATCGCGGTGGAGCTCGACTGGCTCGGCACGCCCATTCGCCTCTTCGATACCGCCGGCATGCGCAAGCGCGCGCGGGTTCAGGAAAAGCTCGAGAAGCTGTCGGTCGCCGACGGTCTGCGCGCGGTGCGTTTCGCCGAGGTGGTGATCGTGCTGCTCGATGCCGATACCGCCTTCGATGCCCAGGATCTGCGGCTCGCCGATCTGGTCGAGCGCGAGGGGCGCGCCATCGTCATCGCGGTCAACAAATGGGATGCGGTGGACGACCGGCAGCAGCGCGCGCGCCGGCTGCGCGAAGCCATGGAGGAGCGGCTGCCGCAGCTGCGCGGGGCGCCGCTGGTCTTCGTCTCGGCGCGCACCGGCGCCGGGCTCGACCGGCTGCATGAGGCGGTGATCGCCGCCCATAAGGTTTGGAACCGCCGCGTGCCGACCGGGGAGCTCAATCGCTGGCTCGCCGACATGACCGCGCGCCATCCGCCGCCGGCGCCGGGCGGGCGGCGGATCAAGCTGCGCTACCTCACCCAGATCAAGACCCGGCCGCCGGAATTCCTGCTGTTCGCCCCGCGCGGGGCCGAGCTGCCCGAAAGCTACCGCCGCTTCCTGATCGGCGGGCTGCGCACCGATTTCGGGCTTGAGGGCACGCCGATCCGGCTGAGTTTCCGCAGGGGCGAGAACCCGTTCGCTCCGCGCGGACCGAGACGGCGTTCGGCGCGGCGGTAGGGCGCATTCGCGCCCGCTCTGGCGGAGGAGTGACCTCGCCTTGGGGCGCTGAACGAACTGAATTGCATGCGGGGTGCTCCGGGCCGGGACGCAAGCTGGCTCAGCATTGAACCGTCGGGCTGGATCGGGCTCGCCCGCCCGGTGAGCGCAGCGAACCGGGCATGCGCCCGTTCGGCGCTCACTCGAACGCATGGCGTTCGCGGCCTCACCCCCCTGGCGGGCGCATTCGCGCCCACCCGGGCGGGCACCTGCCCTTCCGTTTGGGCCCGGAGTGAATCGGGTTGCACCCGGCACGCGCCGGGTCGGTTCTGATGATGTCCGGCTCAGTCCCGGTCGATCAGGTGCGCGAAGCTGCCGATGATGCGCTCGTGCCGCAGCCCGGCGGGGCCGAGATCCTCTCCCTCGGCATCCCGCATGCGAAAGGCGGGCTCTCCCTCGGCGCGCAGCGTGGTGGCATAGTGAAATTCGTGGCCGCGGAACCGGCCGGTGACCGGCCCGCCCGGCAGCGCCTCGATGCGCCGGTAGCCCAGATGCAGCCGCCGCTCGGCAAAGCTGGTTTCCAGCCCCAGCAGCCCCAGCATGCGGTGCCGCTGGCCCTCGGCGTCGATCAGGCCGCGCCCCAGTACCATGTAGCCGCCGCACTCGCCCTGGATCAGGGCGCCGCGCGCCGCGGCCGCCTGCATGCCGGCCCGGAACCGTTCCGCGGCGGCGATCGGTCCGGCATGCAGCTCGGGATAGCCGCCGGGCAGGACCACCGCATCGGCGGACGGATCGGGCGCCTGATCGGCGAGCGGCGAGAAGGGGAGGATCTCGGCCCCCGATGCGCGCCAGTCGCCCAGCATGTGGGCATAGCTGAAGCCGAAGGCGGCGTCCTGCGCCACGGCCACGCGCTGCCCCGGCGGGTCGAGCCGGCGATACCTCTCCCCGGTATCGGTGATTGGTGCCGCCAGCCCCGCCAGCCGCTCCAGATCGACGCAGCCCGAGACGATGCACGCTGCACCGGCCAGAAACGCCTCCAGCCCCGGATGCTCGCCGGCCTGGACCAGCCCGAGATGGCGCGAGGGCAGGGCAAGCGCGTCCTCGCGCCCCACCGCGCCCAGCACCGGCACCGCCAGCCCGGAAAGCGCCCGGCGCAGCATGCGCTCGTGCCGGGGCGATCCGACCCGGTTGAGGATCAGACCGGCGACCCGCACATCGCTCCGGTGGCCGATGAAGCCTTCGGCCAGCGCCGCGACCGAGGCACCCTGCCTTGCCGCATCGACGATCAGGATCACCGGCAGGCCGAGCGCGGCGGCGAGATCGGCCGAGGAGCCGGCGCCATCGGGCGGGGCGCCGTCGAACAGCCCCATCGCGCCCTCTATCACCAGCAGCCGTCCCGGCGCGGCGCGTGCCTGCGCGCGCAGCCGGGCCGGCGGCATCGCCCAGGCATCGTAATTCGCAGCCTCGGCGCCGGTGGCGGCGGCGTGAAAGGCGGGGTCGATATAGTCCGGGCCGCTTTTGCCCGCCACCACGCCAAGGCCGCGCTCGCGCAGAGCACGCAGAAGCCCCAGCGTCAGCACCGTCTTGCCGCTGCCCGAGGCCGGCGCGGCGATGACCAGCCCGCGCCCGGCCATCAGGAGGGACGGACCCGGTCGGGTGCCAAAGCACGTTGTGCCCGATCGGGCCCACTGGCCCGGGGAGCGCAGCGAAGCCGGGCATGCGCCCGCCCGCCCCTCGGCGGGCGCATTCGCGCCCACCCGGGCGGCCGCACGCCCTCGGGTCGGAGCCAGGAGTGAAGCGAATGGAACGCGGTACGCTCTGGCAAAGCTCCGTCGTTCGTTTCGGGCAGGTCGGGCGTCGCGCATATCATGGCTCCGGTTAGCCCAATCCGCCGCGCGGTGAAAGCGGCGATCCGGCGCTTGTTGCGCGTGATCCGCACCGGCCTATAGTCCGCGTCATGACCCCGCTGCCCGCCCGAAAACCGGAAGGCGCGCTGAGGCGCGGCTGGACCACCGGCGCCTGCGCCACCGCCGCGCTGCGCGCCGCGCTCACCGCGCTGATCCGTGGCGCGCCGGAGGATCCGGTGGCGATAACCCTGCCGCGCGGCGAGCGGCCGCGCTTCGCGCTTGCCGCCTTCCGTAGCGGGCCGGGCTGGGCCGAGGCCGGCATCGTCAAGGATGCGGGCGACGATCCCGACGTGACCCATGGCGCCCTGATCCTGACCCGGGCCGCATGGGGGGCGCCGGGCAGCGGCATCCGCTTCCATGCCGGCGAGGGGGTGGGCATCGTCACCCGCCCCGGCCTGCCGCTGGCGGTGGGCGAGCCCGCGATCAATCCCGCGCCGCGGGCGATGATGACGGCGCAGATCGACGAACTCGCCCCCGGCGCCGACCTCGCGGTGACCATCGCCATTCCCGGCGGGGCAGCGATCGCGCGGCGGACCTGGAACCCGCGGCTGGGCATCCGCGGCGGGCTGTCGGTGCTGGGCACCACCGGGGTGGTGCGGCCCTATTCCTGCGCCGCCTGGATTGCGTCCATCCATCGTGGCATCGACGTGGCGCGGGCGGCGGGGCTCGACCATCTCGGCGCCGCGACCGGCTCCACCAGCGAGGCGGCGTTGCGCGCGGCGCGCGGCCTGCCCGATCACGCGATGCTGGACATGGGCGATTTCGCCGGCGGGGTACTGAAATACCTCGCCCGCCACCCGGTGGCGCGGCTCAGCATCGCCGGGGGCATCGGCAAGATGGCCAAGCTCGCCCAGGGCGCGCTCGACCTGCATTCGGCGCGCAGCCAGGTCGACATGGATGCGCTGGCGGGCCGCGCAGGCCGGCCGCTCACCGGCGCCGGTACCGCGCTGGAGGCGCTGGAGCTTGCCGGGCCGAGGCTCGCCGATGCGGTGGCCGAGGGTGCGCGCGCCACAGCAGAGGCCGTGCTGGCCGGCAGCGGCGTCGCCGTGGAGGTGCTGGTGGTCGACCGGCAAGGCCGCATCGTCGGGCGCTCATGCGGGTTCTGATTCTCGCCGGCAGCGCCGAGGCGCGCGAACTCGGCCAGCTTATCGACCCGCGCCGTCACGAGGTCACCCTGTCCTTCGCCGGGCTGACCGAGGCCCCCGCCCCGCATGCCGGAAGGCGCCGCATCGGCGGCTTTGGTGGGGCGGACGGGCTGGCGCGCCATCTGGCGACGGAAGGGATCGACGCGCTGATCGACGCCACCCATCCCTTCGCCGCCGGCATCTCGGCCAATGCGGTCGCGGCGGCGCGGCGCGCGGGCGTGCCGCTGTTGCGGCTTTCCCGGGCCGAATGGCCCTGGCGGCCTGGCTGGGAACGGGCGGCGAGCCTAGCCGAGGCCGCAGCGATGATCGCGCCCGCCGCACGGGTGTTCCTGACCACCGGACGCCGGAGCTTTCCGGCCTTTGCTGCGCGGCAGGACGTCTTCTTCCTCGCCCGCGCAGCCGAGGCGGGCGCCAACCCCTTCGCGCGAGGCGAGGTCGTGACCGGCCTGCCGCCGTTTTCGGAGGAATCCGAGCGCGCGCTGATCGACCGCTGGCGGCTCGACACGCTGGTTACCCGCAATTCCGGCGGTCCGGCCGCCAAGCTCGATGCCGCCGGGGCGCTGGGGCTGCGGGTGATCGTGATCGCACGCCCGGAACTGCCCGCCGCGCGCGAGGTGCATTCGGTGGAGGAGGCGCTGGGCTGGCTCGACGCGCTGGAGGCACCCGCCGCCCGCCCCATGCGGTGAGCGTTGCCCCGCTTGCCGTGGCGTGAGAGGCGTTGCAGGGGACGTCCCGATCTGATGGACGTGACAGACGATCTTCCTGCAGCTTGTGACATCCGGCACCGCGCGCGCAAGATAATCGAAAAGTCCCCTGCGAAACCCGATTGTAATCGATTGCCCGCTAGGCACGAGGTTTTGCAGGGATCATGATAGCGCTCGTATAGTAATTTTAAGAGACCCCTGCAAAACTCCGGCGCGACGGAGCATCCCAGGCGAGACACGTTTTCTGCCAATGTGTACTGCGCGCGCGTAAATTATTTTGAAAATAATTTCCCAATCAATATTTGCAAATCAACAGTGAAAATAAGAAGAACGCTTATGGCGCCACGTTTCGTGGCGCCGGAGCACAGCGACAGGGTCTGGCGTTTTCTGTCGCAATGCATGGGCACAACGTGCCTGGCCTCCTCCGGTATCATGCTGTCCGTCCGCCAGCGGATGACCCCGATCGCCGCTGCCATTTCTGCGCTTCCACGCCGCAGGGTGCGACTGGCTCGGGCATTCCCACCGGATGAGTAGATCGAATGGGCGGCCGGTCTCAGGCGAAATAGTCGCGCAGGATGCGCGCATAGATCGCCTTCAGCGCCCCGATCTGGGCGATCTCCACCCGCTCGTCGGTCTGGTGCATGGTATCGCCCACCAGTCCGAATTCGGCCACCGGGCAATGGGCGCGGATGAAGCGGGCATCGGAGGTGCCGCCGGAGGTGGAAAGCTCCGGCCTCACACCCGTTTCCGCCTCCACCGCCTGCGCGATCAGATCGGTCAGCGCCCCTGGCGGGGTCAGGAACGCCTCGCCGGAGACCGAGACCGCAAGATCGAGCGCCACGCCCGTGCCCTCGGCCACGCTTTCCGCCTGCGCCCGCAGCCAGGCCTCGAGCGCTTTGCCGGAATGGCAGTCGTTGAAGCGGATGTTGAGCCGCGCCGTCGCCCGGCCGGGAATGACATTGGCCGCCGGATTGCCGGTGTCGATGCTGGTCAGCGCCAGGGTGGAGGGGTCGAAATGCGCGGTGCCGCTGTCGAGCACCGCCCCGGCCAGCCGGTCGAGATAGCGCACCAGAACCGGCAGTGGGTTCACCGCCCGGTGCGGATAGGCCGAATGGCCCTGCCGGCCGGTGGCGGTGATCTCGGCGCTCAGCGAGCCGCGCCGGCCGATCTTGATGGTCTCGCCCAGCCGGCTGGGGCAGGTCGGCTCGCCGACCAGACAGACATCCATCCGCTCGCCCTGCGCCGCCATCCAGTCGAGGATCGCCACGGTGCCGTCGGTGGCCGCGCCCTCCTCGTCGCCGGTGATCAGCAGGACGATGCCGCCCGCGGGCGGGGTGGTCGTGACGAAATCCGCCGCCGCGGCGACGAAGGCGGCAACGCCCGACTTCATGTCGACCGCGCCCCGGCCCCAGAGCCGGCCATCGGCCTGCTCGGCACCGAAAGGGTCGTGAGTCCACTGCGCCGGATCGCCGGGCGGGACCACGTCGACATGGCCGTTGAAGCCGAAGACCGGCGCCGCCCCTTCCGCGCCCCAGCGGGCGAAGAGGTTGGGGGTGCCGTTGCGGTCGATCCGGTGGCAGGCGAAGCCGGCAGGCTCCAGCACGCCGGCCACCACATCGAGCGCGCCGGCGGCGTCCGGCGTCACCGAGGGGCAGCGGATCAGCGCCGCGGTCAGTTCGACCGGATCGGTCATGCGCCCGCCGCCGCGATGCGGGCGAGGATCAGCCCGGCGGCCTCGGCCGGCGAGGCGGCCAGCGCCTGCGCCCCGGCTCCGGTCAGCTCGGCCGCATTGCCAAAGCCCCACAGCGCGCCGATCCCGGCAATGGCATTGGCCGCGGCGCCTTTCATGTCGTGTTCGCGATCGCCCAGCATCACCGCGCGGGCCGGATCGGTGCCGGTTTCGCGCAGCGCGTGGGCGAGCAGGTCCGGCTTTTCCGAGCCGGTACCGTCGTCATTGGCGGCGAAGACCGCGCCAAGGCGGGGGCGGATGCCGAAATGGGCGACGATGCGTTCGGCATGCCGGCGCGATTTCGAGGTGGCCAGGTGCAGGGTACAGCCAGACGCGACCAGCGCATCGAGCATCTCCGGCACCCCGTCATAGAGCGCATTTTCCTGCCAGCCGATAGTGCCGTAGCGGTGGTGGAAATGGCCGGCCGCCGCCTCGATATCGGCGCCGGGTCCCAGAAGCGCGCGCAGATTGTCGCGCAAGGGCGGCCCGATGCACCATCTCAGCGCGTCGGCCTCGGGCACCGGCGCGCCCATCGCGGCCAGCGCGTGCTGCATCGAGCGGGTGATGCCGGGCGCGGAATCGCTCAGCGTCCCGTCGAGATCGAGAAATACCGTGATCATGCCGCCCCCTCGCCATCCTCGAAGAACGGGGTCACCTGCGCCACGATGACGGCATTGTCGGTCAGGGCGCGGTTCATCAGCGCGCGTTCCTCCCCGGAGATGTCGTGACCCTCGGCGAGGCGTTCGTCCAGCGTGCCGTAGACCGAAACCGAAAGCGGCACCATGCCGGCCTGGCGCAGCACGGCGACGGTTTCGTTGACCGCCTCCTCCTCGCTGACGCCGGAGGCATAGCACATCAGCGCCGCTCCGCTGCTGCCTTCGGGCAGCCCGTCGGCGGGGTCGCGCCCGAGCTCGACCAGCAATGTATAGACCTTTTGCCGTCCGGGCGCGGTCATGGGGTCTCCGCCTCGCTACTGAACCGCGCCCTTATGCGCCGGCGGCTGCCCGCTTGTCCATGCCGGCGCCGCGAGCGGCGCAACGTCGCAGGTGCGCGCAACAATATTTTGATTCTCTCGCACGATGGGTTAGAAAATTGCTTCCCTTCGCGAGTCATCCCCGGACGGCATGGATCAGGCAAACCAGATACGACGCGGCACGATCTGCATCGAGGAGATCGAGATCGGCATGCGCCGCTCGCTGGCCAAATGCGTCAGCGATCGCGACATCGCGATGTTCGCCGAGGTCTCGACCGACAACAACCCGGTGCATCTGGACGAGGATTATGCGCAGGAGACCATTTTCGGCGGCCGCATCGCCCATGGCATCCTGACCGCGGGGCTGATCTCGGCGGTGATCGGCGAGCAGCTGCCCGGCCACGGCTCGGTCTATCTGCGCCAAAGCCTGGTGTTCCTGGCCCCGGTGCGTCCGGGCGACACGGTCGTGGCATCGGTCGAGGTGACGGGCATCGACCATTCGCGCCGTCGCGTCACGCTTGATTGCTCGGCCCGCGTGGGCGATACGGTCGTGCTGAAGGGCGAGGCGCTGGTGCTGGCGCCGAGCGCGAAGTTCGACTGAACCACCGGCAGCGAGGGGCGATCCGCGCCCCCGAGGGGGCCATGCGGATCATCAGGACCGACAGCCGAGCGGAGCCGGACTGCCACGGGGCGGTCGCGGCGCTGGGCAATTTCGACGGCGTCCATCTCGGCCACATCTCGGTGATCGAGGCGGCGCGCGCCGAAGCGGCACGGCTTTCCGCGCCCCTCGGCATCGTCACCTTCGAGCCGCATCCGCGCAGCTTCTTTTCCCCCGACGCGCCGCCCTTCCGGCTGATGAACCGCGAGGCGCGCGCCCACCGGCTGCAGATGCTGGGCGTCGAGATCCTGTTCGAGCTGACCTTCGATGCGCGCATGGCCGGGCGGTCGGCGGAAAACTTCGCCCGCGAGGTGCTGCATGAGGGGCTGGGTCTGCGTCATGCCGTGGTCGGCGCCGATTTCCGCTTCGGCAAGGGAAGGCAGGGCGATGCAGCGATGCTGCAGGCGCTGGGGCAGGCGGAGGGATTCGGCGTCACCATCGCCCCGATCCTGCATCGCGAGGGGCTGGAGATCTCCTCGACCGCCATCCGCCGGGCGCTGAGCGCGGGCGACACCAGAGCCGCTGCCGCCATGCTGGGCCACTGGCACCGAATCGAGGGGCCGGTGCGGCAGGGCGACCGGCGCGGCCGCGATCTGGGCTTTCCCACAGCCAACCTGTCGCTGGAGGGGCTGCACCTGCCGCGCTACGGCATCTATGCGGTGCTCGCCGACATTCTCGACGGCCCGCATGCCGGCCATCATCTCGGCGTCGCCTCGCTGGGCACGCGCCCGACCTTTGGCGACAACCCGCCCAATCTGGAGGTCTACATCTTCGATTTCGCCGGCGACATCTATGGCTGCCACCTCTCCGTCGCCCTGGTCGAATTCATCCGCCCCGAGCTGCAGTTCGACAGCGTCGAGGCGCTGGTGGCGCGCATGCGGCAGGATTGCGAGGCGGCACGCGGGATCCTCGCCGAACTGCCGAGCCATTGATACCAAGGCTCGATGAGTTCGACTCATGCCTGATCTCTTGGGGGCGTTTCCCGGACCTATCGTTGCCCACCATGCGTTGGGGGCAGCGCACGCCCGAGGCGGGGGCGGAAGCGCCCGCCTGGGGGGCGGGCGGGCGCTGCCCGGGCTGACGCCCGGGCGAGGTGGGTTCTTTTCATTGAGCACTGGTATGAGGCGCGCGGGCCGGTGCCGCCCCCGGCGCCCGATCGGCGGGGATGCGCCTCTGCGCCGGCTTCATGCGCAGGCTGGAAAACGTCATCGAAACCGCTACCATGCAGCGCGTCGAGGAGCACGCGTCGCCCGAGGTCGCGGCCGGGGCTCGGGCGCGCCGGGAGCGGGGTGAGGCGAATGACGACGGGTGAGACCGGGCCTGCAGCCGCCGCGCTGCCGGAGGCGGCGGGGGAAGCGGCCCCGGCTTCGGTCCGCCAACTCCATGGCCAGTTCGCGCTCCTGCGCTCGCGCCGGTTCTGGCCGCTGTTCTCGGTGCAGTTTCTCGGCGTCTTCAACGACCATGTGTTCAAGTTCGCCTTCGTCTCGCTGCTGACCTGGAAGCTGGCCTCGGAAAAGGGGCTCGAAGGCAGCCTCGATTTTCTCAACCAGCTTGCCGCCGGGCTGTTCATCCTGCCCTTCGCGCTTTGCGCCCCCACCGCCGGGATGATCTCGGACGGCATGGACAAGGCGGTGATGATGCGCTGGGTCAAGGCGGCCGAGATCGTGCTGATGGCGCTGGCCGCGCTCGCCTTTCACGCCGGCAGCGTCACCTTCCTGTTCGTGCTGCTGTTCCTGATGGGGGCGCAGTCGGCCTTCTTCTCGCCGATCAAATACGCGGTGCTGCCGCATTATCTTGAGCGTCACGAGCTGGTCGCGGGCAATGGCCTGGTGGCCTCGGCCACCTTCATCGGCATCATCCTGGGCCAGATCGCCGGCATGAAGCTGGTGCTGACCGATGCCGGGGTCACCATCGTCTCGGTGGCGGTGATCGCGGTGGCGGTGGCCGGATTTCTCGCCTCGCTGCGCGCGCTGCCGGTGCCGCCTCGCGGCGAGAAGCCCAAGGTCGACTGGATCCTGCCGCGGGCCATGGTCCGGCTGCTGCGCGACTGTGCCTGCGAGAGGGAACCCTTCTTCGCCATTCTCTGCTTCACCTGGTTCTGGCTGGCCGGCGCCGCGGTGCTGAGCTTCATCCCGCCGATGACCAAGGAGACGCTGCACGGCACCGAGGATGTGGCGCTGATCCTGCTGGTGATGTTCACGCTGGGCATCGCGCTGGGGGCGCTGATGTGCAACTCGGTCCTGCGCGGGGCGATCAGCTATGCCACCGTGCCGGTCGGCGCGCTGGGCATGATGACCGGGCTTTTGCTGCTCTATCCGGCGCTGGGCATGTATGGCGCGGGCATCGCGGCGGATGCGCCGCTCCTGTCCGGGCTCGAATTTCTTGCCCGCGCCGATGCCTGGCCGGTGCTGGGCTGCTTCCTTTTGATGTCGAGCTTCGCCGGGCTCTATGTCGTGCCGCTGTCGGTGATCTATCAGGCGAGCTCGCCTGAAGCCGAGCGCGGTCGCTTCGTGGCGGCCTCCAACGTGGTCGATTCGCTGTCGATGGTCACCTCGGCGCTGCTGGCGATGGCGCTCCTGAGCCTCGGCCTCGCGCGCGAGACGATCCTAGTGATCTTCGGGCTGAGCGGGCTGGCCACGGCCTGGATCATCTGGCGCCATCACCGCGCCGGTCCCGATCTGCGCCCGCATCCCGGCTGAGGCGGCCTTGCGCCGGGGCGGGCGGGTTTGCGACCTTCCGGTGCCCGAGCGGTCGGCGCGCCGGCAGGACTCGCTCATGCCAGAGCCGGTCGGGGTGCTCTGGCGCCGCGAAATGCGGCGTTACATGCGATTTTCTTATTTTCACTGTTGATTGATAAATATTGATTGGGGAATTAATTTCAAATTATTTTACGCGCTCGCAGATTTGATTGGTCTGAAAGCTGGCATATTCAGGATTCCTGTCTACATCCGGGTTCTGCAGGGGTCTCTTCCAATTACTTCATGCGCGCGCGATCATGGTGACCGGAAA
>RFIR01000359.1 GCA_003695135.1 Alphaproteobacteria bacterium
GATCAGCACGAAGACGATGAGCAGCACCGAGCCGACCGCCCCGCCGCCCCACAGGATGATCCGCCGCAGGCTGCCGCGCGGGGCCTTGCGGCGCATCAGCTCCGGGCAGACCTCGCGAATGGCGCCGATCATCTCGGCATCGTTGAGCGTCAGCCGCTCGTCGCTGTCCTGATCGGGCACCAGCACCAGCGTGTCGCGGCCGCCCGTGTCGTGCAGCGCGCGCAAGCTGGCCAGCGCCCAGTGCGCCTGCGGCACGCCGGCCTCGTCATAGAGGATCAGCGTCGCTTCGCCGAAGCGGACCACCACCTCGCGCGGCCGGGCCGAGCGGCCGTCGAACCAGGTGCCGACGCTTTCGAGCAGGGCATAGCGCTCATGCGCCGTGGCCATCAGAGGGCCGCACCGACATCGAGCGCATCGGCAAGGCCCTCGGCCTCGGTCATGGCATCGCGTTCGCGCTGCACCACCTCGTCAAGCTCATCGGTCCCGTTCAGCGACATGGTCTCGACATAGTGCCGCAGAAGCGGCTGGACAATGAAGACCTCGTTGAGCACCAGGGCGAGCAGGACGGAGACGAGATAAGCCAGCGCCACCGCGCCGAAACCGAGATAGGCGGCGACATCGCCTCCCCGGCCCGGCATATTGCCGTCGCGAAGGATCTGCCGGAGAAATCCTTCGAGATCGAGGGCCGAGGCGAGCCCGGCCCCGACCAGGCCCAGCGCGGTCAGCACCGCGCCGGTGATGATGCCGATCAGGATGAAGCCGACGACATAGATGCCGATGATGCGCCCGGTGCGCATGGTCGAGGTGAACCGCACTCCCTTGCCCAGCCGGGTGTGGCTGTAGGCATAGCGCATGGCCGCGACCCGGTAGTGCACCCAGGCGATCATCAGGGAAGACACGCCAATGGCGGCAATGATTCCGAACGCGCCCCGCTTCTCGATCACCAGGCCGCCGAAGCCGATGGCGACGAGGGCCAGCGCGGCCATCACCCACAGCCAGGGCCTGAGAAATCCGGTCCAGTGGCCTTCCTGGGTGAATTTCAGATCGCCATACCAGCTGCGATCGACGCTGAAGCGGCGCAGGGTGAACTCCATCAGCGGCAGCAGGACCCCCAGCGTCGCCACCGCCAGCGCGGCATAGATCAGCGCCGTCAGCATGTAGCCCACCGCGCCGCGCTCCATGCCGAAGCGGATGCCGCGCCAGCGCGTGCGCGACAGCCGGTAGCGCCGCGCGCGGTAGCCGGCATAGTAGACGAGCGGAATGACGGCGATGGTGGCGGCCAGCTGCATGACGGTGGTGTCGCTGAAGACCACGATGCCGGCGAAGGACAGCATCAGGCTGATCGCGCCGAGATAGATCGCCAGGAAGGTGACCGCGATCAGGAAGCCCAGGAACATCTCAAGCCCGGTGCCGGTGAATTCCAGCGGCTGGCCGTCGATCCGGATCGAGGACCAGTAGTAGCGCCGGATCCGCGTCTTCATCCAGAACCGGTAGATGCCGAGCGTCACGATGGTCAGGAACATCGTCTTCAGCGCCAGGCGGAACAGCGCCCCGCCCTCGCCGCAATAGGTGAGGGCGAGCGGTCCCGCCGGCCGGGGGATGTCGGGGATGGCGGTCATGCTCATGGCGCGGGCCTCTCGGCGATCGGGATGGGACCGGCCGACAGCATGCACGAAATCATGGCCATGACGTGAAGCCCGCGCGGAACGATCAGCCTGCGGGCAGGCTGTAGTTCATCTTCTCCAGCTGCTTTCGCAGCTCGAGCTTGGAGATCTTGCCGGTGGCGGTGTGCGGCAGTTCGGGCACGAAGACCACGTCGTCGGGCACCTGCCAGCGCGCGAAGCTTCGTCCGACCAGATCGAGAACGTCCCTCTTGTCCGGCGCGGTATCGCCCGCCGGCACCACCACCAGGATTGGGCGCTCGCCCCATTTCTCGTGCGGCACGCCGATGGCGGCGGCCTCGGCCACGCCGGGATGCGCGACGGCGGCGTTTTCCAGCTCGATGGAGGAAATCCACTCACCGCCCGACTTGATCACGTCCTTGGACCGGTCGGTGATGCGGACATAGGCGTTGGCATCCATGGTGGCGATGTCGCCGGTGTCGAACCAGTTGTCATCATCCGTGGCGTCGGTCTCAAACTTCAGGTAGCGCTGGACCACGCCGGGGCCGCGGATCCACAGCCTTCCCTGGGTCTCGCCGTCCCAGGGCAGCTCGTGACCCTCGTCATCGGTGATGCGCAGATCGACGGTGAAGGGCGGATGGCCGACGGTGCACTGGATGTCGAGCCGCGCCTCCTCGTCCAGCGCCAGCACCTCCGGCGTGAAGCTGCAGATGGTGCCCAGCGGCGAGGTCTCGGTCATGCCCCAGGCGTGGTAGACATGGGCGCCGAATTCCTTCTGGAACGCCTCGATCACCGCCCGCGGGCAGGAGGAGCCGCCGATGATCACCTTCTTCAGCGTCGAGAGCCTGAGCCCGTTGGCCCGCATATGGGCGATCAGCCCCAGCCAGATGGTCGGCACGGCGGCGGTGGTGGTCACGCCCATCTCCAGCATCTCGTGAATCGCCGCCGGCGTCATGTCGCGCCCCGGCATCACCATGGCGGCGCCGGCCATCGGCGCGGCATAGCCCAGCGACCAGCCATTGGCATGAAAGAGCGGGACGACGGGCATCACCACATCGGCGCTTTTCAGCCCGACCATGTCGGCGCTGTTCGAGGCCAGCGCGTGCAGCACGTTGGAGCGGTGCGTATAGACCACCCCCTTCGGATTGCCCGTGGTGCCGGAGGTATAGCAGATGCCGCAGGGATCGCGCTCGTCGCCCTCGACCCAGCGGAAATCGCCATCGACCGAGGCGATCAGATCCTCGAAACAGCTGGCATTGCGCAGGCTCGTCTCCGGCATGTGCGCGGCATCGGTCAGCACGATGTAGCGTTCGACCTTCGGCAGCTTGTCGGCAATCGCCTCCAGCACCGGCACCAGATCGGGATCGACCATGACGAAGCGGTCCTCGGCATGGTTGATGATGTAGACCAGCTGTTCGGCGAAGAGCCGCGGATTGAGTGTGTGCAGCACCGCGCCGGCACCGCTGACGCCGTACCAGACCTTCAGATGCCGCGCGGTGTTCCAGGCCATGACGCCCACCACATCGCCGGGCCTGATGCCGAGCCCGGCCAGCGCCTGGGCGGTGCGCAGCGCGCCGTCCCGGATCCCGGCCCAGTCGGTGTGGCTGATGCTGCCTTCGACGTCGCGGCTGACGATGCTGCGCCGCGGATGGTATTTCGCGGCATGGTCTATGATGTGGGATACCCGCATCTCCCAGTGCTGCATCAGGTCACGCATGTCGGATCGTCCTCCCTTGGATCGGTTCGCACCCGTTCTAGGAAGATTCCGA
>RFIR01000360.1 GCA_003695135.1 Alphaproteobacteria bacterium
GTTCAATGGTGGCGCGCCTGCACCGCCGTCAAGGGCAGGCGGCTGCGCCGCCGCTGCGCGGCCCTTGACGGCGGTGCCGGGCGCGCGGTTCGGGGCATGGGGCGGCGGTGCTGTCCTTCTCCTGTCCTCGCATATACCGGCCCGCCGCTTCAGGCAGAGCAATGTCGGTCGCGCATCCCGCCCGTCTCCGCATCGCCTCTGGCCGGACCCGTTATACCCGATGGGATCGAGATCGGCGCTGTAGGGTGCGCATTCATGGCGCACCATCGCAATGCGCGCCCGGTTCTGAATGCCGGGCCCCATCGGCACTCTCGGGCGGAGGCGAAATGCGGCGCTGGCGGCGACTGCCCATGATTTTCACCTGTTTTATAAATATTGATAGGGATTGTTCTCTAGAGACCCCTGCAAAACTCCGCTGGCCAGACCCGGGCGCTGTGCTCGGGCGCCGCAAAATGCGGCGCCGGTCATGTTGCGATTATTTTCACTGTTGATTGATAAATATTAATTGGGGAATTATTTTCTAAATACTTTACGCGCGCGCGATCATGATTACCGGAAACCGGGCCGATTCAGCATTTTGCATTCATGCCGGAGTTTTGCAGGGGGTTCCTCTAATTACTCCCGGCGCGCGCAGCACGGTTTGGCAGGAAACGCGCCCCGTCTGGGATGCCCGGTCACGCCGGAGTTTCGCAGGAGCCTCAACTGGAAAATTACTTGATTGTTTTAAGTGCGGTCATGATCCTTGAAAGATTTGACACGTTCGGGGCATCCGCCTGCATCCTGTCTTGCCGGGATCTCTGCAAGACAATTGCCCAATCAAGGGTGAACAGCCCCCGACGCCGCATTCGGCAGACCTGTCTCGGCCGGCTGTCAAGCCGGGCGGTCGGGGTGACGTCCCGGCAAGGAGGGGCGTTGGCCATTGACACCGGCCAGCCGCTCCGGCGCAGATGAAGTGTATTCCAAACCCGAAGGGATACGACGCATGAGACAGGGAAACGCGGTAGCCGGAAACACCGGCAAGCCCCGGCCGCTGCGCGCCGATCCCGACGAGTTTCGCCCCGATCCGCATGCCGGCTACGCCCGCTGCCGCCCGCTCACCCCGCTGATCGAGTTCGGCGACGGGCTGCCCTATGCCATCCGCCACGCCGATGTCATGGCGCTGATGACCGATCCGCGCACGCGGCAGATGGAGACCGAGGGGTTGCTGCTGCGCGGGATCGGCTCCGGCGCGCTCTACGACTTCTTCGCCAATACCATGCTGCTGTCGAACCCGCCCGTGCATGCGCGGCGGCGGCGGCCGGCGGCGCGGGCCTTCGCCTACAGGCTGATCGACCGCTGGCGTCCGCGCATCCGTGCGCTGGTGGGCGAGATGCTGGACGGCATCGCCGCAGCGGGCGAGGCCGAATTCCTGACCGCGATCGCCGCCCCGCTGCCGGCGCGGCTGACCGCCCGGATCCTCGGTGCGCCGCGCGAGGACGCGCCGGGGTTCGCCTCGCTGGTCTATCGCATGTCGCGGGGGCTGGGCAGTTTCCGGCCCGAGGAGTTCCCTGCCATCGAGGAAGCGGCGGCAGAGCTGACGCGATATGTCCGCGGCTTGCTGGAGGCGCGGCGCGAGAGCCCGCGCGAGGATTTCCTGACCGATTATCTGGCCCGGGTCGAGGAGGCGGGGACATTGTCGGAGGCAGAGACGCTGATGCAGATCGTCAGCCTGATCATCGCCGGCAGCGACACCACCCGCTTTGGTCTGACGGCGCTGTTTTCCAATCTGCTCGCGGACCGTGCGCAGTGGCAGACGGTCTGCAACGACCCCGCGCTGGCACCGGCGGCGGTGGAGGAGGCGCTGCGCTTCGAGCCCCCCGTCGGGTCCATCGTCCGGGTGCTGGTCGACCCGCTCGAGATCGGCGGCATCGCGCTGCCAGAAGGCACGGTACTCAACCTATCCATGATCTCGGCCCAGCGCGATTCGGCGGTCTTTTCGGAACCGGATCGCTTCGACATCCGCCGCGACGACCATCCGCGTGCCAATATCAGCTTCGGCGACGGGCCGCATCGCTGTCTGGGCGAGATGCTGGCGCGCGCCGAGATGGAGGAGGCGCTGCGCGCGATCGCCAGCCGCTTCCCGCAGATGCGGCTGGCCGGCCCGCCGATGCGGCCCAGAGGCCATACCGGCATTCGCGGCGCGGGGGCGCTGCCGGTGGCCTGGGGTTGAGTGACGCCCGGCTCGACAATGCTGGACATGGACGCCCTTCGGGGCCACACTCGCGGCCATGTGACGGGACCAGGGGAACGGCCGAAAAACTGAAAATCCGAAAATACGGCCATGAGGATGCGATACGGGGAGGCCACATGACACAGATCTTCAATCCGAGACTCAGCCGGCGCGGGCTGATGGGCGGCGCGGCGGCGATGGGGCTGGCCGCGGCGCTCGATCCGCGCTTCGTGCGCGCCCAGGGTGGCGGGGTGCTGCGGGTGCGCTCCTATTCCGACCTGCAGGTGCTCGACCCCGCCTTCCGCCTCTCGGCGCCGGAGGGCGACATCATGCACTGCATCTTCGCCGGTCTGGTGCGCCCCAGGCCGGGCGATGAATGGACCTGGAAATCGGTGGCGGTGGA
>RFIR01000049.1 GCA_003695135.1 Alphaproteobacteria bacterium
GTCGAGCACCTCGATGCCGGCCCCGTGCATCTCCTTGCGCAGCCCCCGCCAGATCTTCTGCTGATGGGCCATCAGCGCCCTGGCGTCGGCGTCGATCTTCTCCAGCTGCTCGGCCGGGGTCAGCCCGTCGGCCGAACGCCGGCCGCGTCCGCTGCGGACCAGATTGCGAAGACCGGCCACGCGCACCGTGTAGAACTCGTCGAGATTGCTGCCCGATATCGACAGGAAGCGCACGCGCTCCAGGAGCGGCACCGCCGGGTTCTCCGCCTCCTCCAGCACCCGCCAGTTGAAGGCGAGCCAGCTCAGCTCGCGATTGAAGAACCGGTCGGGGCCGGCGATGTCGATGCCCTGGGGCTCGATCGGCTCGCCCAGCGGCGCGTTCAGGAAATCGGCAGTGCTCATCGGCCCTCCTAGCCTCGCGGCCGCGACCCGGTGACAGGGGCGCCACCGGCGGTCTCGCCGGTCACAGCCCCAGAACGCGCCGCGCGAAATGGATGGTCACGGCAGTGTTTTCCGCCAGCGCCGCCGCGTCAAGCCGGGCGACCGCCGCCGCTGCGGCCGCGCCGGAGCGTTCGAGGCGCCTTGCGAGAAACCGGATCAGCCGTGGCGACACCGACAGCTGGCGGTCGGAAAACAGCTTGACCAGCATCGCCGCCAGCAGCGCGTCGTCGGGCCGCTCCAGCACCGCCACCGCGATGGCGGCGAGGCGGGTGGCGAGATCGGGCAGTGCCACCCCCCAGCGCGCCGGCGGCGTGCGCCCGGTCACGAGCAGCGGCTGGCCGGTGCGGGTGAATTCGTTGAGCAGATGCAGAAGGACGCGCTCGCGCCCCGCATCGCCCGGGACCCAGCGATCGGCATCCTCCAGCACCAGCGGTTCGGCGGCGAGGTCGGGTACCCGGCCGATGTCGAGCGCATCCGCCGCCATCACCCGCGCCGGCGGCAATGCCGCCCAGACATGGGCCAGGTGACTCTTGCCGCTGCTGGCCGGCCCGACCAGCGCGAGCCGCGCCTCGGGCCAGCCGGCCCAGCCCTCGATGACACCCAGCGCATCGCGGTTGGCGGGGCTGACAAAGAAGGCCGAACGCCCCAGCGCGGGGCGATGCGGCAGATCGAGCGCAAGCTGGCTCATGCGCCGTTATCATCCTCGGGCATGCTGCCGCGATAGAGCCTCCCGGCCTGATACTTGCGGATCAGGAAACGGCCCAACACGCCGATCGCGGCCGCGGCCGGCACCGCGATCAGCAGCCCGGTGAAACCCAGCACCGCGCCGAAGGCGGACAGGGCGAACATCAGCCAGACCGGATGCAGCCCGACCGAGGAGCCGACGAGCTTGGGCGTCAGCACGTTGCCTTCGACCGCTTGACCGACCACGAAGACGGCGGCCACGGCGATGATCCAGTGCCATTCGCCCCAGAACTGGAACAGGGCCAGCCCGATGGAGATCGTGCCGCCCAGGATCGAGCCCACGAAGGGAATGAAGCTGATCAGCCCGGCGAACAGCCCGACCAGAAGGCCGAACTTCAATCCCACCAGCACCAGCGAGATCGCATAGAAGGCGCCGAGAATGGCGCAGACGGAAAGCTGACCGCGCACGAAACCGGCCAGCACCCGGTCCATCTCGCGCATGATGCCGCGGATCTCCTCGGCATGCTCGCGCGGTAGCCAGCCGTCGATGACGGCGATCATGCGGTCCCAGTCGAGCAGCAGGTAGAAGGCCACCACCGGGGCGATGACGATCAGCATCAGGAAATCGATCAGCGCCAGCGAGGAGGCCAGCACGCCATTGACCACCCGCAGCCCCTGCTCGCGCATGTTGGCGGCCATGTCGGCGATGGCCTGGCGCAGGGTGGAATCGTCCTGCACCAGGGCGGGAAAGCGCTCGATGACGAAGGTCTGGCCCCGACGCACCAGATCGGGCAGCGCCCCGGCGAGTCCCTGGATCTGGCCGACCAGCGCCGGGATCAGAAGCGCGAGCACGAGTGCCGCGACCAGCAGGACGATGACGGTGATGAAGATGGTGGCCCACAGCCGGCTCATACCGCGCGCCTCCAGCCGGTCGGCCAGCGGGTCGAGCAGATAGGCGATCGCGGCCCCGGCCAGGAAGGGCATCACCGCATTGCCCACCAGCCACAGGAACAGCACCAGACCGGCCAGGCCCAGCCCCCACCAGCGCAGCTGCTGACCCGGCGTCAGTGTCATCTCCTGCCCGTTCCCCCCGCTTTCGCCGCCGTCAGCTGAACTGTTCGAGAATCAGCCGCTCTTCCAGACCGTGACCGGGATCGAACAGCAGCACATGCGTCACCGACGGCTCGCTGGCGATCTCGACCCGCACCACATTGCGCACTTCGACATTGTCCGCAACCGCCGCCACCGGACGCTTGCGCGGATCGACGGTCTCGAAACAGACCCGGGCCGTGGTCGGCAGCAGCGCCCCGCGCCAGCGCCGCGGCCGGAAGGCCGAGACCGGCGTCAGCGCCAGCACCTCGGCGCCGATGGGAATGATCGGCCCGTGGGCGGAATAGTTGTAGGCGGTGGATCCGGCGGGGGTGCACACCATCGCCCCGTCGCAGATCAGCGGGTCCATGCGCAGCTTGCCGTCGATCAGGATGCGCAGATGCGCCGCCTGCGGCCCGATGCGGTAGAGCGAGACCTCGTTGATCGCCAGCGCCTCGACCACATCGCCGTCGATGCGCTCGGCGCGCATGCGCAACGGGTTGATCTCGGTCCGTTCGGCCGCGGCGATCCGCTCCTCCAGCCACTCCTCGCGATAGGCGTTCATCAGGAACCCGACCGTGCCGCGATTCATGCCATAGACCGGCGCCTTCAGATCCTGCGTGGCGTGAAGCGTGGCCAGCATGAACCCGTCGCCGCCCAGCGCGACGA
>RFIR01000050.1 GCA_003695135.1 Alphaproteobacteria bacterium
CTGATCCTCCAGCGCGCCGCCAATTCCTTCTGGTTCAAGCAAGTCGGTTGCATGTGTTACTCCTTTCGCACAACTCGGTTTGGTTGCTCGCAAACCAAGGCGTGAATGGAAAAACGAGTAAAGTCAGAAGTTTGTGCGAGTTTCGCATGCGGCCCAATCCTCCGGAGAGTTCGCGAATATCAGACAACACCCGCCTCGATTCCTCGATTTGTCATCGGCCACTAGTGGCTACGTTGAGACGGGATTTTCGGTATTCCTCTCCCTCCGCCACTTTCGCGCCGCGAACGGCGAATTCGCCGCCGATCACACCTCCTTCAACGGATGAAAGTTCGGGTGAAGGAAGACCCTGCATCCGTCAAGGACAGGTTGACCGATCACAGCGGCCCATACACACGCTGTGGTTCGTGGTCCCAGATTGAGGGGATGGCCGCGTCGTTTTGCCGGCGACGCGCGCGGTAGGCGATGACGGATCCTGCCTCTTCGGCACGTCTCCGCTATCCACCGGCCACGCCGGCCACGTTGACATAGAGCGCGTAGACCGAGTGGCTGGCGGCCATGAACAGGCGGCTGTTGGCGCGGCCGCCGAAGCACAGATTGGCACAGCGTTCGGGCAGCGCGATGCGTCCGATGGGGGTGCCGTCGGGGGCAAAGACCATCACCCCGTCCAGCTCCGGATCGCCCATGCCCCAGCCGCACCAGAGATTGCCCTCGACATCGACGCGGAACCCGTCCGGCGTGCCGGGGCCGGCATCGATGAAGACGCGTCGGCCCGCGATGGCGGTGCCGCCCTCCACCACGTCATAGGCGAGGATCTTGCGGGTCGGAACGCCGCGGGATTCCACGATATAGAGCACCGCCTCATCGGGGCTGAAGGCCAGCCCGTTCGGGCCCAGAATGTCGTCGGCAACCACCGAGAGCGCGCCGGTGCCGGGATCGAGCCGGTAGACATTCTGCCCCAGCTCGGGCTCGGCCCTGTAGCCTTCGTAATTGCCCGCGATGCCGAAGGCCGGGTCGGTGAACCAGATGCTGCCATCGGATTTGACGACCACATCGTTGGGAGAATTGAGACGCCTGCCTTCGAAGCTGTCGGCCAGCACCGTGATCGTGCCGTCATACTCGGTGCGCGTCACCCGCCGCCCGCCATGCTCGCAGGTGATCAGGCGCCCCTGCCTGTCGCGGGTCTGACCGTTGGAAAAATTCGAGGGCTCGCGAAACGGCGCGGCCTGCCCGGTGGTCTCGTCCCAGCGCATGATCCGGTTGTTGGGGATGTCGCTCCACAACAGGTAGCGTCCGTCGCCGAACCACACCGGGCCCTCGCACCATCTGCACCCGGTGGCCAGGCGCTCGACCCCGGCCAGGGGCAGTTTGCAGGCATCGAAGCGGGGGTCGAGCGAGATGACCGCGGGATCGGGATAGCGGGTGGCAGGCCGCCAGCCGTGTGGATCGTTTCCTGTGTCCGACATGGTATTCTGCGCCTCCGGTCAAGATTGCGACAGGGCCTAGGTCACCGGCCCGGGATTGAACAGGGCAAGTCGATTTGCAAGACCCAGCCGCTCGGCGCAGCTCCTCTCGCCGCTGGCCACCGACAGGATCTTCGCAAACAACAGCCGTCCCATGCCCTCGATCGTCTCGCCTGCGGTGATGATCCGGCCGGCGTCGACATCCATCAGATCGTGCCAGCGGCGCGCGAGCTCGCTGCGGGTGGCGACCTTGATCACCGGGGCCTCGGCCAGCGCGTAGGGCGTGCCGCGCCCGGTGGAAAAGACATGCACATTCATTCCGGCGGCCAGCTGCAGCGTACCGCAGATGAAGTCCGAGGCCGGTGTGGCGGCGAAGAGCAGCCCCTTCTGCCGCGCGCGTTCCCCCGGCGGGACGACGCCGGCAATCGGCATGGATCCGGATTTGACGATCGAGCCCATGGCCTTCTCGACGATGTTCGACAACCCGCCCTTCCGGTTGCCCGGGGTGGTATTGGCGCTGCGGTCCGATTGCCCGCGCGCAAGATAGGCATCATACCATGCCATCTGCGCGATAAGCTGCCGGGCCACCTCCTCCGATGCCGCCCGGCGTACGAGCTGGTCGATCCCGTCGCGCACCTCGGTCACTTCCGAGAACAGCACGGTGCCACCGGCGCGAACGATCAGATCGGCGGCATGGCCCAGCGCCGGATTGGCGGTGATGCCGGAAAACGCGTCGCTGCCGCCGCATTGCAGCCCGACGACCAGATCGGATGCCGGGCAGGTTTCCCGGCGCCGCCGGTCGAGCTGGGCCAGATGCCGCTCGGCAATGCGAAGGATGCTGCGCTGCATCGCCTCGAAGCCGACATGGGTCTCATCCTGCAGGGTGACGAGGCTGGGGCCGGCCTCCGGCGGGAAATCCCCGAAGGCGCCCGGGAACAGCCGGTCGGGCTGCAGCTTTTCGCATCCCAGGCTGACCACCATCGTCGAGCCGGCGAAATTGGGATTGCGGGCAATGTTGCGCAGGGTGCGGATCGGCACCTCCGCCCCGGGTGCGTCGATGGCAACGCCGCAGCCATGGGTGTGATCGAGCGCGACCACGGCATCGACATTGGGAAACCGGGGCAGGATTTCGCGCCGGATGCGGTCCACCGCGTGGCCGACAACGCCAGAGACGCATTGCACGGTATTGGTGATCGCCAGGATGTTGCGGGTGCCGACGCTGCCATCGGCGTTGCGGAAGCCCTGAAAGCTGAAGCCCTCCAGAGGCGCGATCTGCGGCAGCTCCCCGGCGCCGGAAGGGGAAAGACGGCCGAGAGCCGGCGGCGCGGGCAGGTCGATCATGGCCTCCTCGACCCGGTCGCCAGCCGTGATCGCCCCTGCGGCAAGGCCGATCACCGCCCCGTAGCGTCGGACCGGATCGCCCTGGGCATGGTCGCGCAACGCGACCTTGTGCGCCTGCGGGACATGCCGGCGCAGCGTCAGCCCGTCGATTTCGGTGCCCGCCGGCAGGCCGCCGTCATTGGCGACCACCGCGACCGTATCGCCCGGCGCCATCCGGATCAGCCTTGGGGCACCGGTCATTTCTCAATCCTCCGGGTCGGTATGATCTGCCATCAGGTCCAGCAAACCCTCCGCTGCCGATTGATCCCAAGTCGCGTGACAATTGGCAATGCCTGCACGTGACCGACGTTCCTCCTCGTCCCGGGGCGTGTCAGATCCGTCAGTGAGGGAGACCTGCCTTTCGCCTGCCTCTCGCGGCAGTGAACGGGCGCAGCCCCGTATCGGCTCACGCAGCACGGGCGGGTGAGCCCGATCAAACCCGACACGCTCTGGATGACTGCCATTGATCGAAGCTCCTTCCGCGCCCTCGAGAGAAGCGGAAAGGTCAGATCAAGTCGCGTGTTCTCCAGCTGACCCCGACACGGGTGAACAACCGTCCGAGACGTCACGGCTGGTCACAAGCCCTTGACGGGAACGGCGATTTCCCGGCGATCCGCGTCGCGGGTCACTTGATCGCGCCCATGGACAGCCCGCGCACCAGCCATTTCTGCCCGAACCAGCCAAGCACCACCACAGGCAACGCCGCCAGGGTGCCGGCAGCTGCCATCTTGGCATACCACAGCCCCTGCGCCGACATGAAGGAAATCATGTAGAGCGGAACCGTCGCCGCCTTGTTCGTGGTCAGCGTCAGCGCCAGCAGAAACTCGTTCCAGGCAAAGATGATCGACAGGAAGGCGGCGGCCAGAACGCCGTTCAGGGTCATCGGCAGCGCGACAAGACGCAGCTCCTGCAGGGTGCTTGCGCCGTCCATGCGCGCGGCGTCCAGAACGTCGGGCGGCAGATCCTGAAAGAAGGATCGCATCATCCAGACCGCAATCGGCAGGTTCATCGCGGTATAGAGGATGATGAGCGCCAGGATGTTGTCGAACAGCCCCAGAAAGCGGGTGGCCAGAAAGATCGGGATGATCACCCCGACGACCGGCAGGAAGCGCGTCGAGATCAGGAAGAACAGCACGTTGCGCTTGCCGCTGGTCTGGGGCAGCGTCAGCGCATAGGCGGCCGGGATCGCCAGCAGCAGTACCAGAAGGGTCGACACCAGCGCGGCAATCACCGAGTTGACGAAATAGGGCATGAAATCGCCACCGAGAACCAGCGCGTAGTTTTCCAGCGTCGGCCTGTAACCCATGGGCAGGCTTGCGAGGCTGTCGGGAAGCGGCAGGAACGCGGGGGGCATCGCGGGAGCCTCGGCCTCGGTCTTGAAGCCGGTGGTGACCAGATAGAGGAAGGGAAAGGAGACGAAGAGGGCGACTGCCCAGGCGAGCAGCGTACGCAGCTTGCTGGCGCGCTCGATCCCCGCCGCGGGGGCCCTGTCGCGGCTCGCGAAAGCCATCACTCCACATCCTCCATCAACCTGCGAAGCAGCTTGAGCAGCCAGGTGACAATGACGATGGTGCCGAGCACGACCAGCACCGCCATAGCCGCCGAATGTCCGATGTTGAAGCTGTAGAAGACCGACTGGTAGATCAGGAAGGGCAGGTTCGTCGTCGCCGTGCCGGGCCCCCCCTGGGTCAGCATGAAGATCACGTCGAATTCATTGACGATGAAGATCGAGCCAAGAAGCGCGCTGAGCTGCAGGTATTTGGTCAGGTGCGGCAGCACGATGAAGCGCAATTCCTGCCAGGGCCCGGCGCCGTCCATGCGCGCCGCCTCGCGCTGGCTGTCATCGAGGGCCTGAAGCCCGGCAAGGATGATAATCATCATGAACGGCGCCCAACGCCAGACCAGCACGGCCACCACCGAGGCGACCGGGTAGTTGCCGATCCAGTCCACCGGGGCCGCGCCGAACTGGCGTACGTCCCAATTCAGCACCCCGAAGATCGGACTGAGGACAGTATATTTCCACGCAAGCGCGCCGATGATCGGCATGATCAGAAAGGGCGTGACAAGCAGCGTGCGCACGATGCCGCGTCCGAGAAAACGATCATGCACCAAAAGCGCGTAGATCAACCCCAGCAGCAGCGAAAGCAGAACCGCGAGCACCGTGAAGGTCAGCGATGTCACCACCGCATCCAGAAAGCGGGAGGTGCGGAAAATGTCGACATAGTTCCCGAGCCCGTTGAATCAGGTGTTCTCGGGGCGCTGCAGGTTCGAGCGGAACAGGCTGTAGATCACCGTCAGGACGAAGGGCACCTGGGTGACCGCGATCACCACCACAAGCGCCGGCGCGATCAGCGGGTTGTGCCATAGCCACAGAAAGAACCGGCCGAGGACCGGCACACGCCCGATCACTCCCGAGGAACGTCCGGATGTCATTTCAGGGCATCTCTTCCGGTCTGGATGTCCGTTTGCGATATCATGACGATGCGGCGTGGCACTGCAAGAGATGCGCCTGCCCCGGCCGGCATGGCGGGGCAGGCGCGCGGCTCGTTTCCTAGCGGTAGCCACCCATCACGGCAACTTCCTCCGCGTATTGCTGGCACTTGGCGATGGCCTCGTCCGGCGTCTGCTGCCCGACGACAGCGCCCGCGAACTCCTGGGTGCAGCGATTGCCGAGATCCTGGAACTCGGGGTTCTGGACATACTGGTTGCCCCGGTAGGGCGTGTCGTCATAATGCGTGCCGTTGACGCCATCGACAGTGGCAAGCGTCTTTTTCAGAACCGCCATGAACGGCGTGGCGAATTCGGAATAGGCCGAGCCGGGCTCGTACTGCGAGGCGCGCGCCGGCCCCGGCATCCGTCCCCAGCCGACGATCGGCGCGGCGTAGGGGATGTAGTCGGGCCCGGTCACCCACTTGATGAAGGCCAGTGCCGCCTCCTTGTTGTGGGCGCTCTTGGGCACGGCCCAGGCCCAGGTCCAGAACCAGGCGCTGGGCTTGCTTCCCGCCTCTTTCACCGGAGCCATCGCGACGGCCATGTTCTTGGCGTGCGGATTGGTCTTCGGGTCGAAGAACACCTGGGCCCAGGAACTGTCGTCGTAGAGCATCGCCGCCTGGCCGGTGGTGATCGCCTGGCCGCATTCCTGATTGCCGAACTGGGTGACGCCCGGCGGTGTCAGGGTCTGCAAGGTCTTGATGTAGAACTTGATCGCCGCGGAGGTTTCCGGCGAGGTGATCTGGGCGTTCCAGTCCGCGTCGTACCAGCGCCCGCCAAAGGTGTTGATCACCGTGCCGAGCGGCGCGCCCATCTGACCCCAGCCGGGAAGGCCGCGCAGGCACATGCCATACAGGCCCGATGCCGGATCATGCAGCTTGCTGGCGATTTCGACCACCTGATCCCAAGTCGGGGCTTCGGGCATCTTCAGTCCCGCAGCATCGAGCAGATCCTTGCGGTAGTAGAGCATCGAGGCTTGCGCGCTGCCGGGGGCCGCGTAGAGCTTGCCGTCATAGCTGAGCGCGTCGAGATAGGCGGGGAAGATGTCATTCACCTGATAGGCCGGATCATTCTTGATGGCGTCGAGCGGTTCGAGCCAGCCCGCCTTCCCCCACATCGGCACCTCATAGGGGCCGGTGGTGATCAGGTCGTAGATGCCGCTCTGGGTGGTGACATCGGTCGTGATCTTGGCGCGCACCTCGTTCTCGGGGATCAGCTGGAATTCCACCTCGATATCGGGGTAGAGGCGGTTGAACTCGGGCAGCAGCTCCTTCAGAGCAACGAATTCCCCGTTGTTCACCGATCCGATCACCAGCCGGCCGCTCTGGGCAACCGCAATGTCGGCGCTGACGCCGGCGGCGACAAGGGTCGTGGCCGCCAAGACGGCCCGCATCCCCTTCCATCGCATCACCGTGTCCTTGAAGGCGTCTAAGACGGTTTGCATGGTTACTTTCCTCCTCCTGGTCTGGTTTCAGTTTCGGCTTTTCATGCCCGGACCCGTTGCCTCAAACCGGGCGTGAAAGGATCTGACCTTGTTTGTCGAAGCGATGGATCCGGTCCGGATTCGGGGTGACGAAGACCGTGTCACCATGCCGGATCTCCAGTTCGCCGACGGCGCGGACGGTCAGGGTTCCGGCCGCCTCGGTAGTGACATGCACGAAGGTATCCGAGCCCAGATGCTCGACCACCCCGACACGACCCGGCCACAGGCCGGTTTGCGCCGAGAGCGTCAGATGTTCCGGGCGGATGCCGATCGTGTCGGCCCCGTGTTCTGCCGCCGGCCCGCCGGTGATGAAATTCATCCTCGGCGAGCCGATGAACCCGGCGACGAACAGATTGACCGGGTTGCGGTAGATCTCGATCGGCGAGCCGACCTGCTCGATCCTTCCGTCGCGCAGCACCACGATACGGCTGGCCATGGTCATCGCCTCGACCTGATCGTGGGTGACGTAGATGGTCGTGGCACCTAGCCGTTGCTGAAGCTCGGCGATCTACAGTCGCATGTTGACGCGCAGCGCGGCATCAAGGTTGGACAGTGGCTCATCGAACAGAAACGCCCTCGGCTCGCGCACGATCGCCCGGCCGATGGCGACGCGCTGGCGCTGTCCGCCGGATAGCTGGGCCGGACGCGCATCAAGATAGGCGGAGAGGTTCAGAATCTCGGCCATTTCGGCGACCCTCTCTGCAATCCGGGGGGCCTCGAGCCCGGCCATGCGCAAGGGAAATCCGATGTTGTCGCGAACGCTCATGTGGGGATAGAGCGCGTAGGACTGGAACACCATCGCCAGGCCGCGTTTGGCCGGTGCAACCGTTGTCACATCCTGGTCGTCGATGGCGATGGTGCCGCCGCTGACCTCTTCGAGCCCGGCGATCAGCCGCAGAAGCGTCGTCTTCCCGCAGCCCGACGGCCCGACGAAGACGACGAACTCGCCCTCGCCAGCCTCGAGATCGAGCGGCGGAATCACTTCGGCAGCCCCGAAGCGCTTTGTTACTCCCGAAAGCGTGATCCGGCCCATCAGCGCGCCCCGTCGCGTCTACAGACGGCCACACCCTGGCGGCGCGACCGGGGGGAGCGAGAACGGCCATCCCGGTGCTGCGGCACGTGGCGTCCATCACTGGTTGTGACGAGGCGGTGTTCGGGCCGTGCCGCGGAAACGAAATGCGTCTTCGATGACCGCGCCCCTTCGCGCAGGGGCCGTTTGACGGGCGCGATGCCGCCCGCCTCGCGGATGCCGTCGCGCATGCGTCGTGCAAGCTCCAGAGGGATGCGGTTGCAAGGGTTGATCTCGCTGCCGCTTTTGGCGATGCCGAGGACCGGCCTGCCCGAGCGCAGCTCTTCCGGCGTCAGCCCGCAGGTCAGGATCCGTTCGGGATGCAGCGCGCTCATGTCGAGCCGCGCGGGATCGTCGAACCAGTCCCTCGCGCGCAAGTGCCGGTTTTCTGCCCTCTCGCTCATGCCGCGCCTCCTGCCCTGTCGCCGGCCGGTTCGCCTTCGATGGCCAGGATGAGGCCCGAGTGATCGACATCGCCATGGCACCCGAGGAGCCTGGCGAACAGATGTTCCACCACGGTGGAAAGCGGCAGATCGAGGCCCAGCGACGCCGCGTGACGCAAGGCGTTTTGGAGATCCTTCAAATGCGTGCTCGACCTGCCACGCGGTTCGAAATCGCCCGCAATCATCCGCGGCCCATAGCGCTCCAGCACGGTGCTGGCCGCCAGCCCTCCGCCGATCGCATCGACCAGCCCTGCCAGATCGACGCCACCGGCGCGGGCCAGCGCCAGCCCCTCGGCCACGCCGCCGATGGTCAGCGCGACGATGACCTGATTGGCGAGCTTGGCCACCTGTCCCGCACCCGAAGGGCCCAGATGTACCGCGCGCCCGAGAGCCGCGAAAACGGGCTGCGCGCGCGAGAAATCCTCTGCGGCACCACCGGCCATGATCGCCAGCGTTCCGGCTTCGGCCCCCGCTGTGCCGCCCGAGACCGGGGCATCGAGGTGGCGCAGACCCATCCCCGCGAGTCGGCGGGCGTGGTCCCGCGCCTCGTCGAGCGCGATGGAGCTCATGTCGACAATCAGCGTTCCGGGGCGCATGGCCCGCGCCGCACCGCGAGAGAACAGGACCTCCGCCACCGCCGCGCCATCGGTCAGCATGGTGATCAAGATTTCTGCATCCGCCACCGACTGCTCGGGCCGCTCGGCAATTGCAATCCCGGCCAGATCACCGCGGTGCTGCACCGGGCTGCGGTTCCAGGCGCTGACGGTACCGAAGGCGGCCGCCAGTCGCCGTGCCATGGGGCGCCCCATCAGGCCGAGCCCGAGTATCGCAACCCGGACCATCACCTGCCTCCTCGCGCGACGGAGCGTTTGTGCGCGATCAGCTCCATCAGGCGCCGGTCGCGCCAGCGTTGACGCTAGGGCATGGCGTCCAGCGGCAGTTGCGCGCGGCGTTCCTGCTCGAGCCGGTCGAGCAGCGCGCCGCCCCAGGGAACCGGGTGCTGATCCTTCGCAATCCGCTCATAGGCGGGACCGTAACGCGCGACATAGTCCCGGATACCGCCCGGCGCATTCAGATCGATGGTCTCGAAAGGCCCCATGAAGGACCAGCGCAGGCCCAGCCCGTCGCGCATGCCGATGTCGATATCCTCGGCGCTGGCATAACCCTCGGCCACCAGGCGGAAGGCCTCGTGCAGCAACGCGCCCTGAAGGCAGTTCATCACGAAACCTTCGGCCTCATTCTTCATCACGATGGGGGATTGCCCGCAGTCGCGCATCAGCGCGGCGGTGCGCTCCACGGCCTCGACCCCGGTCCAGGGGGCGGGGACGATCTCGACCGCGGGAATCAGAAAGGGCGGGTTGATGGGATGGACGACAAGGCAACGGTGACGACCCGGCAGCCCCTCGGTGAAGCGCGAGGGCAGGATCGCGGATGTGGAACTGGCGATGACGGCCTCGGGGTCGGCGGCAGCATCGAGCGCGGCGAACACGGCGCGTTTGGTCTCGACCGACTCGGGCGTGCATTCCTGAACGTGGCGGGCCCATTCAACCGCCCCGGCGAGATCGGGCACAGCGCGGATGCGGGCGCACAGATCAGCAGGCGCCAGCCCGCCGAGCAGATCGCTGCGTTCCAGATCGGCGGCCAGCGCGGCAATCTCGTTCAGTGCGGCTGCACCGGCCTCGGGGAGGTTGTCATGGAGGCGCACCTCGTGACCCGCGCGTGCGAATGAAATCGCCCAGCCGCGCCCCACGATTCCCGCCCCGATAACAGCAATCGCCATTCGCGCAACTCTCCCGCGCTTGCGATCCGGATTTGCCAGCGGACCACCGGGTGGATTGGCTTACCTATTAGACCAGTTACATTGCGAGGTTTTCACCTATCAAGCCGGGAGAACCGCATCATTTCAGGCAGACTCTCCGTTTCACTCGGCAGCCAGGGTTCTGCCCCTGATTAACACATTGATATTGCATTATTAATAAGGGAAACCGCAAGAAGGCATGCAAGGTGCACGTGCCAATCGCCCATGGCGGACAGCTTTACAAGCCCCCAGCCTATACCTAATCTGGTCTGAAAGGTTTCCGGAAGATTCCTAGCCGGACAGTACGCCATCGCATTGCCAGAACAACCGAAAGCGACATCATCGGATGCCCAGATTTGCCGCGAACCTCTCGATGCTCTTCCCGGAAAGCGCATTTCTCGACCGGTTTGCCCGCGCTGCGGAAGCCGGGTTTTCCGCGGTGGAATTCCTGTTCCCCTACGATCACGACCCGGCGCTGCTCGCCTCGCGTCGGGCCGGGAACGGGCTCGAGCTCGTGCTTTTCAATGCGCCTCCGGGCGACTGGCAGGCGGGCGATCGTGGCCTCGCCTGCCTGCCGGAGCGAATCCCGGAATTCCGCGACAGCATCGAGGTCGCGCTTGATTACGCGAGCGCGCTGGGTTGTCCGCGCCTTCATGTGATGGCCGGAATCACGACCGGACGCAGGGACAAGGATGCCCTGCGCCAGACCTATGTCGACAACCTGCGCCATGCGGCTGACCGGGCGGCATCCGCAGGCATCACTGTGCTGATCGAGCCACTGAACCCGTTCGACATGCCCGGTTACTACCTCAACGAGGTGGCGACGGCGCGCGAGGTGATTGCCGCCGTGGGCCGCCCGAACCTGAAGTTGCAGGCAGACATCTATCACCTTCAGCGCATCCAGGGCGAACTGGCCAATACGCTGGAGCGCAACCGCGACATCATCGGCCATGTGCAGATCGCCGACACGCCGGGCCGCCACGAACCCGGAACCGGGGAGATCAACTATCCATTTCTGTTCGCCACCCTTGACCGGCTGGGCTATGACGGCTGGGTCGGCTGCGAATACAGGCCCGCGATCGGCGACGGTCTGGACTGGTTTCGCTGCGCGAACGCCAGGGACGGTTAGTCGGGCCGCAACATAAAGGAGAAGCAACTGAAGATGGCGCGCAACGGAATCCGCCGCAGGAAGCTTTACGAGGATATCGCCTCCGAACTGGAGCGGAAGATCCACGCAGGCGAATTCGCGCCTGGCGACCATCTTCCGTCCGAACGCCGGCTGATGGAGGAGTTCGGCGTCGGTCGCCCGGCGGTGCGCGAGGCGCTGTTTGCACTGCGCAAGATGGGCCTCGTTTCGGTCAAGAGCGGCGAGCCGGCGCGCGTGACGCTGCCCACACCCGAGATCCTGATCGAGGAGCTGTCCGGCGCTGCCCGGTCAGTGATGGCAACCAGGGACGGCGTACGCATGTTTCAGGAGGCCCGGGTTCTGCTGGAGGTGGCGCTGGTTCGCAACGCCGCCGCCAACGCCCGCGCCGAAGACATCGCCGAGTTGCGCGAGGCGCTCGATACCAACCGCGTCTCGGTCAACGACCGGCGAAAGTTCAACGAGACCGACAACGCCTTTCACGCCCGCATCGCCGCAATCGCCCGCAACCCGGTCGTGGACGCGGCATATAGCGGCCTGTCGGAATGGTTGTTCGAACAGCGCCAGATCGCGATGCTGTATCCCGGATCTCCCCAAAAGGCGGTCGAGGCCCATGGCCGCATCTTCGAGGCGATTGCCGCGGCGGACAGCGATGCCGCCGAAGCCGCGATGCGCAACCATCTGACGGATGTGATCGAACAATACTGGGCCGTTTGGGACGCGCGCCTGTCACAACCCGGCTGATCGCTTGCCGAATGCCCGAATTCACCACCCGCGACGCCGCGATTGCGGCTTGACACTGGCCGCCCCACCGTCATCAATTTGGTATGACAGCGAGACCAAGATGCGGCACCAGTCACAGGCGCCAGGCGGTGCCGCGGCACCCGGAGGAGAGCCGACATGCACCTGCCATTCGAGGAATCGGCCTGGCTGACGCATTCGATCATGTGCCGGCGGGGGGGTGCCGGCGGGCGCGTCGGGCGCAGCCACCGGCTGGATGAAGCCGCCCAGGGCGCGTTCAAATACACGCTCGGCCCCTATGACGACCCTGTCCTTGAGGTCGCGCCGGGCGACCGCATCTCGGTCGAAACGCTCGACGCCTTCGGCGGCAGGATACGGTCGGAAGCCGACCGGCCATCGGACATCCTCGAAATGCCCTTCGGCAACCCGCAAAACGGCCCGATCCGCGTCGAGGGCGCCCGAAAGGGCGACGTTCTGGCGGTCTATGTCGAACGCATCGTCCCGCGCGGGGACCAGCCCCGGGGCACCACCTGCCTGATCCACGAACTTGGCGGTCTTGTCGGTACGGATCTGACGGCGATGCTGAACGATCCGCTGCCCGAAAGGGTGCGCAAGGTGAATGTCGATGCCGACTGGGTCTACTGGAGCGACCGGTTGCGGCTGCCCTACGAGCCCTTCATCGGCACCATCGGCCTGTCGCCGCAGATCGACTCGATCAGCTCGCTGGTGCCGGCCAGCCATGGCGGCAACATGGACCTGCCCGAAACCCGTCCCGGCAATGTCATCTATCTGCCGGTGCGTGCCGAGGGCGCCTATCTGTTCCTCGGCGACGTGCATGCCACGCAGGGCGACGGCGAGCTGTCGGGCAACGCCATCGAACATGCC
>RFIR01000361.1 GCA_003695135.1 Alphaproteobacteria bacterium
GCGCCGCGAAATGCGGCGCCGGCAAAGTTTGTTCCTGATTTTCACCTATTTGGTAAATATTGATTGGGGAATTATTTTCTAATTACTTTACACGCGCGCGATACAAATTGGCAGAAAACGGGTCTCGCCTGGGATGCGCCGTCGCGCCGGAGTTTCGCAGGGGTCTCTAGAAAATAACTTCGCAATCAAATCAATCAACAGTGAAAACAAGAAGAGCGCACGTGGCGCCGCATTTTGCGGCGTCCGGGCGGACCGCCGGATTCCGGCCCAGGGCGCAACACTTCCAAACCGGGCACCAAACACGCTCAAGCAGCGAGCACAGCGAGCGGTAGCGCAAACAAACCGCGCTCAAGCAGTGAGCGGTAGCGCAAACAAACCGCGCTCAAGCAGCGAGCGCAGCGAGCGGTAGCGCAAACAAAAGACTCCCCCGAAACAACCATACCTGCAGGAAAGCCGCCGGCTCTCCTGCAGGTCTGGTGGTCACAGCGCGAGGTAAACTCCCGATCCCATCCCGAACTCGGACGATAAGACCCGCCGCGCCGATGGTACTGCGTCCCAAGACGTGGGAGAGTAGGTCGCCGCCAGACCTCTCATCACTTCATGCATGCTCTTCACGATCACCCCCCCCACCACATGACGACGCCACCTGGCCGCAACCCGCGGCAAGGCGCCCCGCGCCCCCTTGATCCGCGTCAAGGTGGAAACACGCAACTCCGGCGAAACTGCGTCCAATCCCGGCCGGCCGTGATCCGGTCCCGGTAGGGGCCTGCCGGTCGGGGCCGGTTGAAGGCAAGGGAAAGGCGGGTCGCGGATGGCGCGATTCCGTTTGCAGCGCGGGGAGCAGACAGGGCGGGTCGGTCAGGCGGAATGCTGTCAGCACCCGCGCGCGGTCGCCCGCCAGGCAGGTCACGGTCCGCCAGGCCATGCCCGTCCGGGAGACGGGCAGGCAGGCCTCGCGCGGCGCAACCTCCGTTCCGGACCCGCTCCGAGCCGTGAACAGCTGCGTGAAAATTGCCGCGGCAGCGTCGCCGGATGCACGATCGCGCACTATATCAAGTTTGTGAATGCGTTTCCCGTGACGGCCAGAGGCAGGGTCGGGAGACGCAGGGTGCGTGACATCATGGCGAAGGAACTGGGGGCAACCACGGGGAGTTCGCAGGATGCCTGAATCCGACCGATCCGACGATCCGTTCACCCGATATCTCGACACCGAAGGCAATGTGGTCCGGCCGCTGCCGGAATTCGCCTCCGACCGCGCTGCGCTGGTGCGGCTCTACGAGGCGATGGTGCTGACGCGCAGCTTCGATGCCAAGGCCATCGCGCTGCAGCGCACCGGCCGGCTCGGCACCTATGCCTCGAGCCTGGGCCAGGAGGCGGTCAGCATCGGCATCGCCGACGCCATGACCCCCGACGACATCTTCGTGCCCGCCTTCCGCGACCATGGCGCGCAGCTGATGCGCGGCGTCACGCTGAAGGAGCTGTTCCTGTTCTGGGGCGGCGACGAGCGGGGCAATGATTTCGCCGGCCCGCGCGGCGATTTCCCGGTCTGCATCCCGGTCGCCTCGCAATTCCCCCATGCCGCCGGTGCGGCGCTGGCGCTGGTGCACAAGGGCATCCGGGGCGCGGCGGTGGCGGTTGCCGGGGACGGGGCGACCTCGAAGGGCGATTTCTACGAGGCGATGAACCTCGTCGGCATCTGGCGCCTTCCGGCGGTGTTCGTGATCGCCAACAATCAGTGGGCGATCTCGGTCCCGCGCGCGGAACAGACCGCCGCCCGCACCCTGGCCGACAAGGGGGCGTCCGCCGGCATTCCCGGGCTCTGCGTCGATGGCAATGACGTGATCGCGGTGCGCGAGGTGGTCTCGCAGGCGCTGGAACGCGCGCGCGACGACCGCCAGCCGGTGCTGATCGAATGCGCCACCTACCGGCTGGGCGATCACACCACCGCCGACGATGCGCGGCGATACCGCGAGGAGGAGGAGGTGCGCGCGCACTGGAAGGAGGAGCCGATCGGGCGGCTGCGCAAGCATCTCGTCGCCGCGCATGGCTGGTCGAAGGAGGAGGAAGAGGCGCTGATCCGCCGCTGCAGCGCGGCGGTCGACAGGGCGGCCGAGGAGTATCTGGCCACCGGTCCCGAGCCGCCGCGGGCGATGTTCGACCATCTCTACGCCATGCTGCCCGAGGCGCTGCAGCCGCAGCTTGCGGAGCTGGGCGATGGCTGAGCTGACCATGATCGAGGCGGTGCGCATGGCGCTGGGGCACGCGCTGGAGGAGGATCCGGACGTGCTCGTCTTCGGCGAGGATGTCGGCATCGATGGCGGGGTGTTCCGCGCCACCGACGGGCTGATCCAGCGTTACGGCTCGCGCCGGGTGCGCGACACGCCGCTGTCGGAGACCGCGATCGCCGGGCTCGCCGTCGGTGCCGCCGCCCAAGGATTGCGGCCGGTGGCCGAGATCCAGTTCATGGGCTTCATCTATTCCGCGCTCGACCAGCTTGCCAACCACGCCGCGCGGCTGCGCAACCGCACCCGCGGCAGGCTGTCCTGCCCCATGGTGCTGCGCGTGCCCTTCGGCGGCGGCATCCGCGCGCCGGAACATCATTCGGAAAGCATGGAGGCGATGCTGGCGCATATCCCCGGGCTGCGGGTGGTGGTGCCGGCCTCGCCGGGGCGGGCCTACGGGCTGCTGCTCGCCGCCATCCGCGATCCCGATCCGGTGGTGTTTCTCGAACCCAAGCGGCTCTATCGCGCGGTCACCGAGCGGGTGGAGGATGACGGGCAGGCGCTGCCGCTCGACCGGGCCTTCCTGTTGCGCGAGGGGCGCGACGTGACGCTGGTGACATGGGGCGGGCCGGTGCTGGAGGTGAGCGAGGCCGCCGAGACCCTGGCCGGGGAGGGCATCTCGGCCGAGATCCTCGATCTGGCCACGCTCAAGCCGCATGACCGGCAGGCGGTGCGCGCCTCGGTGAGCCGCACCGGGCGCTGCGTGATCGTGCATGAGGCGCCGCTGACCGCCGGTTTCGGCGCCGAGATCGCCGCCGATCTGGCCGGGCATTGCCTCGACAGCCTGCTGGCGCCGGTGCGGCGGGTCACCGGCTTCGATACCGTCATGCCCTATGCACGGCTCGAGAAGCACTACCTTCCGGGGGTCCCGCGCATTCTCGATGCCGTCCGTTCGGTGATGGAGTACGCATGAGACAGCCTGTGTCAAGCTATAGCTGCTGCGGCGTTGTGGATGGCGGGATCATATGGTTTTCCGTCCTGCCAGGCGCGCCAGAGGATTCGGACCC
>RFIR01000362.1 GCA_003695135.1 Alphaproteobacteria bacterium
GCGCATGGTCGAGCCCGGCGGTCAGCGCGATCTCCTTGCCGAAATTGCGCGAGAAGTTGATCGCCTTGATGCGCGGGTCGCGCGCATGGGCCTCGGCCAGCAGCGCCGCGGTGGCGTCGGTGGAGCCGTCATTGACGCAGAGGATCTCGTAGCTCTCCCCCAGCCCCTCCAGCACCGCGGTCAGCCGGGCGAAAAGCGCCTCCAGCACCGCCTCCTCGTTGAACATCGGGATGACGATGCTGAGGGTGGGCCGTTCCGCCGGCCCGGTCATGGGCCCGGTCATGGGCCTCCCGCTCATGGACCCGCCCCCGGCACGAACAGCTCCGCCCGCGCGCGCAGCCTGTCGATCTGTGCCACCCGGCGCCAGCCCGCCAGCGCCGCGCGGCGCGCATCCTCGATCACCGGCTCTCCCTCCCACGGCCAGGTCACCAGCCACACCCGCGCCTGCGGCCGCCCCGCCAGCGCCGCCGACCAGTCCTCCACCACATAGGCGGCATCGGGCATGTAATAGAAGAACGGCGTGTCCGACCAGTCGCGCTTGCGCAGGAACACCAGATCGCCCGGCTGCATCAGCGGGATCATCCCGGCCGCCAGCCCCTTGTAGTCGTTGGGCGAGCCGGGCCTTTCGGCCGCATAGGGCACGGAGAGGGCAAAGACGAGCGCCAGCCCCGTCGGCGCGGCCAGCCGCGCGCCCCGCCCGCCGGGCAGCGCCAGGGCGCCGGCCACGCAGAGGATCAGCAGGAAGGGCATGAAGATCAGGAAGGCGCGCGGGGCGAGCACCGAAACCCCGCTCGCGGCCGAGGCGGCAAACAGCACCGCCGGCGCGCCCAGCCCCAGAAGCCAGAGCAGAAGCACGCCGGGATGCAGGGCGCGCCGCCTGCGCTCGAGACCGGGCAGGATCCCCGCCAGCAGCCGCCGCCCCGCCACGGCGAGCGCGGGCAGGGCGAGCGCCATCACCGGCAGCGCCGCCATCGGCGCCAGCGCCCAGGCCCGGCGATGGGCGATGGAGGCGAGCCACAGCATGAGACCGGCCGCGGCCAGCGCCGCCAGCGGGCCGAGCCAGCCCGGCAGGTCGTTGCCCCGCAGATCATCGCCCGGGAGGCCGGAGGCGGTCCGGGGCCGGGCGCGCAGGGAAAGAAGCAGGAGCGCGAGCGCCAGCGCCAGCAGCAGCCAGGACCAGGGGCCCCCGAGCCGCAGCACCGGGATCCGTTCGGGATCGGTGGCGAAGAGATAGCCGAAGGAGAGATATTCGGCGAGCGAATCGAGGCTGAAGGGCGGGGCCGCGCCCGGCCGGGCGCGGTAGAGCTCATGCAGCAGCTCCGGCGCGGCGAGCGCCAGCGTGACCGCCTGCAGCTGCAGGAGCCGCGTGCCGGGCGGGCGCAGCTTCAGCGCCGCGCGCCGGGACAGCCCCTCCAGCCCCGGCTGGATCAGCGCCGCCCAGAGGACATGCAGAAGCAGGAGCGGCCAGAACAGCTCCACCGTCTCGATCCCGGCCAGACAGCTCAGCACATACCCTGCCTCCAGCCCCGGGCGGCGCGCCCGCGCCTCGGTCAGGCGCAGCAGCAGCCAGCTCGCCATGAGCCCCCAGAACATGCCGGGCACATACATGCGCGCGGTCTGGCTCCAGAACAGATGGAAACCGTGCAGCGCCAGCAGGAACGCGGCCAGCGCCCCGGCCCCGGGCCCGTGGATGCGCCGGGCGATCAGCGCGATCAGCGGGATGGAGCCGGCCGCGAACAGCACGCCCGGCAGGCGCAGCGCGAATTCGGAAGCGCCGAAGAGTTTCACCCAGCCGAACATGGCCAGATACCAGCCGATGGGGTGCGGCTCGTCATGGAAATGCCACCACAGGGCGAAGGCCAGATCCTGGCGCGGCGGCGGCTCGGAGATGCCGGGGACAAGCGGGATGCCCGGCACGTAGATCTCCGGATGCGAGATCGAGCGCAGATCGAGCCCGTAAAGCCGCAGCGCCAGGGTCGCCAGCACCGCGCCCGCCAGGAACAGGGTCCAGTACCGCTCCGCCCTCGCCATCTCGTCTGTCCTCATCGCCGCCACGCCCGCCTCAGGGTGCCGCCCCGGCCAGCGTCTCGCGCAGCGTCTGGGGCGAGAATTCCCGCTCCCAGACCGCCATGCCGTCGGCATCGTATTCGCCCAGCACGATACGGGCGAAGGCGAAGCCGCCATCGGGCCAGGCCTGAAGGCAGCGCCCCTGATGGGTGAAGGCGCGCACATCGACAGTGAACTCGATGGGCGGGCCTTCGCGGCCGGCCGCATCGAAAAGCCGGGCGCGGATCCGCCGCCCCGGCGGAAGCGGCGCGCAGTCGGGCCGGGCGAGGATCAGCATGCCGCGCCCGGCGCAGAGCGTGCCGGGCTGCCCGCCGCCCAGCGGCGCGCAATGCGCGAGCGGCATCAGATCCTGCGCGAAGGGGCTCAGGCAGACATGGGCGCGGCCATCCTCCAGCCACACCGCGTCATGGGCGGGAAAGGCCGGGCAGGCGCGCGGGCTGATGGCCAGGAACTCCGCCGTCCAGCCGAAACCGAACATCTCGCGAAAGATGCCCGGCACCGAATTGCCGGGATGGAACACCGTATAACCTATCGACCCGCCGGCGGAAAACTCGTCGCTTCCCAGCCCGCCGAGGATACGGATCGGGCCGCCATCATAGCCCGGCAGGGCGGCCACGCGGGCCATGATCAGCCGCGCCAGCTCGCGGTCGCGCTCGCCCTGCCGCATCTGGTCGTGCCACAGCGCGGCGGCGGTGAAGAGCTGGACCGTGCCCATCACCGCCAGCGCCCCCGCCCCGGCCAGCCGCAGCGCGCGCGCCGCCCGGCCGAGCGGCGCGACGAGCGCCAGCGCCGCGATCAGCATGGCGGCAAGCAGGAAGCCGAAATAGCCCACTGCGCGGCCGGGCAGATAGGGCTCGGTGGCCGCCAGATAGGCCAGCACCGGCAGGATCAGCAGGGCCGCGAGGCCCCCGGCCCCGACCCGGGCGGCGCGAATGAGCCGGGTGCCGGCTCCGGCGGCGGAGAGGAGCGCGGCGAGTGCCGCCAGCGCCACCGCGCCGATCACCGCCAGCCCGAACAGCCCGTTGAAGACACGCGCGGCCCCGCTCAGATTCATCAGCCCGCCGGTGAAGAGATGCCGGAGGAGCACCGGCAGCCCGGCAAGCTTGGCCAGGATCGCCTCCGCCCCCGGCAGCGCGCCGCGCGCGCCGATCGGCTGATAGGGGGTGAGGCTGGCGAAGAAGCGCCAGAGCAGGACGTAAAGCGCCAGCCCCGCCGCCCCGGCCAGCGCGGCGCGGACAAGCCAGAACAGGGCGGGGCGCAGGGCGAGGCGGTCCCAGCGCATCAGCCCGATCAGCGGCAGCACCGCGCCGAACACGGCGAAGGGCTGGTAGATGCCGGTGGCAACCGCCAAGAGCCCCGCCGCCCCCGGCGCGATCAGCGCGAAGGCCAGCGCAGAGAGCAGCAGCGCGAGGGGATAGGCGAAGAGATGGGCGGAGAAGTTCAGCGCATCGCTCATGTAGACATGGCTGGTGCCGATGACGAAGATCGCCAGCATGGCGGCATTGCCCAGCCCCTCCGGCGCAGCGCGGCGGGCGAGAAGATGCGCGATGCCGGCCAGGCAGGGAAAGGCGAGCAGGATCTGCAGCGGCGTGAGGAAACGTTCGCCCAGGAGCCGCACATAGATCAGCTCCATCGCCCAGCGGCCTTCGTCGTCGGTCCAGTTGAGCGGCATCGGCCCCGGCGGCGCGCCCGCCATCTGGCGCCAGTCATCGGGGTTGGGCCCGGCCATCAGGATGCCCCAGCCGGTGACGGCGAACCAGATCAGCCCGCAGAGGAGAAGCACCTGCCCCCGGCCCAGCCGTTCAAGCCGGTTCAGCATCGACACCTCCGCTCCACGCGCCCGTTACCCATACACTGACGGGTGCGATTATCCCGGCCCGGCCCCGCC
>RFIR01000051.1 GCA_003695135.1 Alphaproteobacteria bacterium
GCCCCGGGGCGGGCGTGGAAGCAGGTGGCCGGCGGCTTCCTGATGCAGGACCGCGATGCCGGCCACATCGCGCGCGCGGATCTGCGCGTGGTCACGCGGCGCGCGCCCAGCGAGGCCGAGATTGACGATCTGATCTTCGCCTGGCGGGTGGCCAAGCATGTGAAGTCCAACGCCATCGTCTATGTGCGCGACGGCGCCACGGTCGGCATCGGCGCCGGTCAGATGAGCCGGGTCGATTCCAGCCGCATCGCCGCGCGCAAGGCCGAGGACATGGCCGCCGCACTGGGGCTGGCGGACTCGCCCGCAAGGGGCGCAGTGGTGGCTTCGGACGCCTTCTTCCCGTTTCCCGACGGGCTGATGGCGGCGGCCGAGGCCGGCGCGCGCGCGGTGATCCAGCCCGGCGGTTCGGTGCGCGACGCCGAGGTGATCGCGGCTGCCGACGAGGCCGGGCTTGCCATGGTCTTCACCGGCATGCGGCATTTCCGGCACTGAGGGCAGCCGCCCGGACCATCGCCGCCTGCGTCTTCGGGCATGGGCCCGAGGCGGCGCGGTCGTGATCGGGTGCGTTGAATTTGCCTGCCGAATTCGCCCAGGATGCGCGGTGCCCCGGGCGGGATGCATCGCGGGTGCCGATATTCATCCGAAAAGACCCCCAGCGAAACCTCCTCAGCCAGACCCTGTCGTTGTGCTCGGGCGCCGCGAAATGCGGCGCCGGTGAAGTTTGTTCCTGATTTTCACCTGTTTGATAAATATTGATTTGGGAATTACTTTCTAATTACTTTACGCGCGCGCAGTACACATTGGCAGAAAACGCATCTCGCCTGGGATGCCCGGTCGTGCCGGAGTTTCGCAGGGGTCTCTTGTAACTACCTTATAGGCGCGCGCCAGATAGATCCTTCCGAGTTTCCGTGCATTCCACATGCCCACCTGCATTCGGTCATTGCAGGGGGCTCCATGAATTATTTTCTCGGTCAATATCTGGTCGTCCGGCTATGTTTCGCAATGATCTCCAGAAAAGCTGGATGTGCGGACCCCCGGCCGGCGAGTCGGCCGACGGGGTGGCTGGCAAGAGCGAGAGCCGGGACCCTCACACGCCGAGATAGCGGTCGGTAATCTCCGGGCCGAGGCTGTCCATCGGCCCGTGCCAGACCGTCTCGCCGCGCTGAAGGACGACGCCCTCATCGGCGATCCGGCCAAGCTCCTTCAGCGACTTGTCGACGATGAGCAGGCTCATCCCGGTCTCGTGCCGCAGCCGGTCGATCACCGCCCAGATCTCGCGGCGCAGGATGGGCGCGAGCCCCTCGGTCGCCTCGTCGAGGATCAGGAGCCGCGGATTGGTCATCAGCGCCCGGCCGATGGCGAGCATCTGCTGCTCGCCGCCCGACAGCGAGACCGCCGACTGCGTGCGCCGCTCGCCCAGCCGCGGGAACAGCGCGAACACCCGCCCGAGATCCCAGTAGCCGGGGCGGGCGGTGGCGATCAGGTTTTCCTCCACATTCAGCCGCGCGAAGCAGCGCCGCCCCTCCGGCACCAGACCGATGCCCAGCCGGGCGACGCGATAGCTCGGCAGATGCCGCAGATCCTGCCCGGCGAACAGGATCTCGCCGCCCGCGATCGGCAGCATGCGGCAGATGGTCTTGATGGTGGTGGTCTTGCCCATGCCGTTGCGGCCCATCAGCGCCACCGCCCGGCCTTCCTCCAGCCGCAGATTGACCCGGAACAGCGCCTGGCTGTGGCCGTAGAAGGCCGAGACATTGGTCAGGCTCAGGAGGCTCAATCCTCTTCCCCCAGATAGGCGCGGCGCACCTCGGGATCGGCGCGGATCTCCTCCACGGTGCCGGTGGCGATGATGCGGCCGTAGACCAGCACGCTGATGCGGTCGGCCAGTGCGAACACCGCATCCATGTCGTGCTCGACCAGGAGGATCGGCGCCTCGTGTCGCAACTCGTCGAGCAAGCCGGTCAGCCGTTTCGAGCCGCTGGTGCCCAGCCCCGCCATCGGCTCGTCCATCACGAAGGCGCGCGGGGCGAGCGTCAGCGCCACCGCCACCTCCAGCGTGCGGCGCTGGCCGTGGCTGAGATCGGAGGTGCGCATCCACATCTGCTCGCTCAGCCCCACCCGTTCCAGCGCCGCCTCGGCGCGCCGACGCAGATCGGGATCGCGCAGCGCCGGGCGGAGGAAGCGATAGGGCCGGCCCGAAGCGCCCAGCGCGCCCAGAAGCGCGTTCTGCAGCACGGTGTGTTCCATCGCCAGCGCCGAGATCTGGAAGGTCCGCCCCAACCCCAGCCGCGCCCGCTGGACGATGCCCAGCTGCGTCACGTCGCGGCCCATGAAGCGGATGCGCCCGGCATCGGGGCGCAGCGCGCCGGCGATCTGCTGGATCAGCGTCGATTTTCCCGCCCCGTTCGGCCCGATCAGCGCATGGATCTCGCCCGGGACAAGATCGAGGCTGACATCCTGCGAGGCGGCCAGCGCGCCGAAGCTCTTGGAGACGCCCTGCACCTGCAGCACCGGCTCAGCCATCCGCCGCCTCCCTGCCGGCAAGCGTGCCGACGATGCCGCCGCGGGCAAACAGCACCACCGCGAGCAGGACGAGGCCGAGATAGATGCGCCAGTAATCCGACACCCCGCCCAGCAGATGTTCCAGCGCGACGAAGAATGCCGCGCCGGCCACCGGGCCGAACAGCCGCGCCGTGCCGCCGAGGATGACGAGGATCACGATCTCGCCCGAGGTTTGCCAGTTGAACATGGCCGGGCTGACAAAGCGGTTGAGATCGGCATAGAGCGCGCCGGCCAGCCCGGTGATCATGCCCGAGATGACGAAGGCGATCAGCCGCAGCCGATAGGGCGCGATGCCCACCGTCTCGACCCGCACCGGCACCTGGCGCGCGGCATCGAGGGCCAGACCGAAGGGCGAGCGGGTGATCAGCGCGGCAAGACCCAGTACTGCCATCAGGAGCGCATAGGCGATCAGGAAGAACTGCAGCGGCACCAGCGTGTTCAGCCCCGGGAAGGCGTTGCGGACATAGATCGACAGCCCGTCCTCGCCGCCATAGGCCGGCCATGAGACGGCGAAGTAGAACAGCATCTGCCCGAAGGCGAGGGTGATCATGATGAAATAGACGCCCGAGGTGCGCAGGCTGAGCGCCCCGATCGCCAGCGCCAGCAACCCGGCGGCCGCGATCGCCACCAGCCAGATCACCGGCATCGCCTTGGTGCCTTCGATCACCAGCGGCCATTCGAAGATCGGCGTGTAGCTCTGGGCGTGGCTGGCCAGGATCCCCATCGCATAGCCGCCGATGCCGAAGAAGGCGGCATGGCCGAGGCTGACCAGCCCGCCCAGACCCAGGGAGAGGTTGAGCCCGACCCCCGCCAGCGCCAGGATGGCGACCCGGGTGGAGAGCGTGATCATGAAGGGCTCCTCGGCCCATTCGGCCCAGAGCGGAAAGGCCAGCAGCCCCAGCCCCAGGGCGAGGTTGATCAGCCCCTCGCGGCTCATGCGCCGCGCGCCCCGTAAAGCCCGGTGGGCCGGACGATCAGCACCGCGGCCATCAGCACGTAGATCAGCATCGAGGCGAGCGCCGAGCCGACCGAGGTGGCCGCGGAATTGTCCATGAACAGCCGGAACAGGTCGGGCAGCATCGCCCGGCCCAGCGTGTCGGTGACGCCGACCAGGATGGCGCCGATCAGCGCGCCGCGGATCGAGCCGATGCCGCCGATGACGATGACGACAAAGGCGAGGATCATCACCGGCTCGCCCATGCCGACCTGCACCGACTGGATCGCGCCGACCAGCGCGCCGGACAGCCCCGCCAGCGCCGCGCCGATGGCAAAGACGATGGTGTAGAGCGCGGCGATGTTGACACCCAGCGCGGCGACGATCTCGCGGTCGCTCTCGCCGGCGCGGATGCGGATGCCGAGCCGGGTGCGCGCGATCAGCAGGAACAGCCCCGCAGCGATGACCAGCCCGACCAGGATGATGGTCAGCCGGTAGAGCGGATAACGGATGCCGCCCGGCAGCGTGACCGGGCCGGCCAGCCAGTCGGGAATGCTAAGATAGAGCGGGAAGGAGCCGAAGATCCAGCGCGTGCCTTCCGACAGGATCAGGATCAGCGCGAAGGTCGCCAGCACCTGATCGAGATGGTCGCGGGAATAGAGCCGGCGGATCACCACCATCTCGATCAGCGCCCCGGCCGCTGCGGCGGCGGCGAGGCTTGCCGCGGAGGCCAGCAGGAAGCTGCCGGTCGCCCCGGCCACCGCCGCGGCGGCATAGGCGCCGATCATGAACAGCGAGCCATGGGCGAGGTTGATCAGCCCCATGACGCCAAAGACCAGCGTCAGGCCGGAGGCGGTCAGGAACAGCGTGACCCCCAGCTGCAGGCCGTTGAGCAGCTGTTCGACGAAAAGACTGAAGCTCATCGGGGAGGCGTCAACGGATGCCGGGGTGCGGGGCGGGCGGGCGCACCGCCCCGCGCGGCGCCGTGCCTACATCCTGCACTCGGCCGCATAGGCGTCGCCACGGTCCTTCAGCGCCACACCGACCAGACGGTTGGTGTAGACATCGCCCTCCTTGACCACCTCGCGGACATAGATGTCCTGGATCGGGTGATGGTTGGGGCCGAAGCGGAACTTGCCGCGGACCGAGGCGAAATCGGCCGCTTCCAGCGCGGCGCGGAACGCGTCGGCATCCTTGACATCGGCCTTGTCGAGCGCGGACAGGATCAGGTTGGCGGTGTCATAGCCCTGGCTGGCATAGAGCGAGGGCAGACGGCCGTATTCCTTGACGAAGGCGGCCACGAAGGCCTTGTTGGCGGGATTGTCGAGATCCTTGTTCCACTGGCTGGTGTTGTGCACGCCCAGCGCGGCATCGCCCACCGCCTGCAGGATGTCCTGATCGAAGCTGAAGGCCGGCCCGACGAGGGGCAGGTTCACGCCGCTGTCGGCATACTGCTTGAGAAAGGCGATGCCCATGCCGCCGGGCAGGAAGAAGAACACGCTGTCGGCCCCCGAGGCGCGGATCTGCGCGATCTCGCCGGCATAGTCCTTCTGGCCGAGCTTGGTGAACACCTCGCCGGCGATCTTGCCCTTGTAGAAGCGCTTGTAGCCGTTGAGCGCATCGACCCCGGCCGGATAGTTGGGCGCGAGGATGAAGCTGTTCTTGAACCCGGCCGTATTGGCCCAGGCGCCGGCGGCCTCGTGCAGATTGTCGTTCTGCCAGGCGGCGTTGAAGTAGTTCTTGTGGCAGCCCTTGCCGGCCAGCGCCGACGGCCCGGCATTGGGCGAGATGTAGAACTTGCCCTGCGCCGTCACCGAGGGCACCACCGCCATGGCCAGGTTCGACCACACGATGCCGGTCAGGATGTCGACCTTGTCGGACTGGACCATGCGGTCGGCCAGCTGCACCGCGATGTCGGGCTTGCGCTGGTCGTCCTCGACGATCACCTCGACATCGGTCCGGCCGGACTGCTTGATGGCCAGCATGAAGCCGTCGCGGATGGCAACGCCGAGGCTGGCCCCGCCGCCCGAAAGCGTGGTGATCATGCCGATCTTGACCGGCCCGGCCAGCGCGGCCCCGGCCATCAGAACGGCCGTGCCGGCCGCGAGCAGAAGCGATCTTGCCTTCATGTTCTCTCTCCCCTGAAGAAGTCTTGTTCGTGATTGGTATTGCGAAGCGCGGCCGCTGTCACGGGTTGCGTGCGGATCCGGGGCCGCGGCAGGCGAAGATTGCCGCGCTGGGGCGCCCTGCCCGCCCCTTCCGTTTCGGTGATCGAGCCGGTAGAGCTTGTCGCGCCCGATCGGACTCACCTGCCCGGAGAGCGAAGCGAACCGGGCATGCGCCCGTTCGGCCGCGCACTCGAACGCATGGCGTTCGCGGCCTCACCCCCACAGGCGGGCGCATTCGCGCCCACCCGGGCGGTCACATGACCTTGTGCTGGAGTCAGGAGTGAACCGAAGAGATCGCGACAGGCTCCGGCAGCTTCGCGGCTCGGGCGCGCGGTGAACTGGCCGCTCTTCATCATCGGAGCGGCCGCCGGCGGCTTCATCAACGGGCTCGCGGGCTTCGGCACCGCGCTGTTCGCGCTGGGCTTCTGGCTGCAGTTCCTGCCCCCGACCCGGGCGGTGGCGATGGTGCTGGTGCTCTCGGCGGTGACCGGGCTGCAGGGTCTGTGGCTGGTGCGCCGGGCGATCGCCGACCGGCCCGGGCGGCTGGCGCGGTTCCTGCTGCCGGCGCTGGCGGGCATCCCGCTCGGCATCGCCGTGCTGACGCGCATCGAGCCCGCCCAGCTCAAGATCGTGATCGGCCTCTTCCTGATCGTCTATGGCGGCTATTTCAGCCTGCGGCGGAACCTGCCGGCCTTCGTGCGGCCGACACCGGTGATCGACAGCATGGTGGGCTTTGCCGGCGGTATCCTTGGCGGGGCCGCCTCGCTGTCGGGCGCGCTGCCGACCATGTGGTGTTCGCTGCGTCCCTGGCCGCGTGCCGAGACGCGGGCGGTGCTGCAGCCCTTCAACGTCACGGTGCTGGCGCTGACGGCGGTCATCCTCGCCTTTCGCGGGGTCTATGATTCGCAGACGCTGACCCTCCTGGCAATCGCCCTGCCCGTCTCGCTGATCTCGGCCCAGATCGGCATCGCCATCTTCCGCCGCATCTCCGACCACATGTTCCGCCGCCTGCTGATCGCCATGACATTCCTTTCGGGCAGCGTGATCATGCTGCGGGAGGTGATGTGAGAGACCTTTGCGAAAATATCGTGCGCGCGAGGAGTTGGAGCGTGTCGTCTCCAATCGGCCTCACCCGCCCGTGGCGCATCGCGACACGGGCATGCGCCCGCCCGCCCCTCGGCGGGCGCATTCGCGCCCACCCGGGCGGCCGCACGCCCTCGCGTTCGGACCCGGAACAAGCAGTTAAATCAGGCCAGACGTCACCGCCGCCCCATTTCGCGGGGCGTCCTGTCTGCTCGTGAGCGCCCGGCCGGCCGGCTCAGCGACGGCCCAGGCCCCCCGCCTCAGCCGATCAGCTCGTCGCTGCGATCGTCGGTCTCGCCGAAGCGCCGCAACACCGCCGGACGGGTGCCCGCATAGACCTGCCCGAGCCGTTCGGCGATGCGGGCGTTCTCGCGCTCGAACAGGCAGTTGCCCTCGAGGTCGGAGGCGACGATGAACGGCCCCATGTGCCGGGCGCGGATCACCCACATCGCCTGCGCCAGCCCGAGTTCCTCGTGCCAGTGCACCGCCTCGACATTCTCCACCCCGCGGCCCAGCAGCGCCCCGGTGCCGTATCCCACGGTGGAGAGGTAGATCGCGCCATTGGGCACGAAATAGCTCTTGTAGTCCTTCGAGGACATGCCGCCCTTGCCGATGATCAGCTTCGCCCCGGTCTTCGCCATCCATTCGGGCAGCCATTTGGCAAAGCGGAACGAGGCGGTGGCCGTCACCGCGCCCAGATCGAAGCTTCCGTCGGCGCGGATGTTCGCCGCAGGCGAGCAGTGGAAGTTGGTCGCGCTCTCGCGCGGCAGTTCCATCGGGATGTTGGCCCGCTCCTCCAGCGCGCGCATGTAGACGCCCTCGCGCGCGGTGTAGAGAAGCCCGTCCAGATAAACGATGTCGCCCAGACGCAGCGCCGCCAGATCCTCCGGCGCCGGGGTGGTCGAGAGGGTGATTTCGCGCATCTACTCCGCCGCCTCCCGCACCGTTTCCCACTCCACTGTGTCGCGGCGCTGATAGGGGGTGAACCAGTCGGGATCGGTGCGGTATTCCACCCGTCCATCGGGCCACAGCCGCGCCACAGCCCGGCGGCTGGCGAGGCAGAAGGCGTGAACCGACATCTGCATGCCGCC
>RFIR01000363.1 GCA_003695135.1 Alphaproteobacteria bacterium
CACCGGAATCGGTGGCGCCCCTGAGGATGAAGCTGTCGGCACCGCCGCCGCCGGTCATCACATCGGCGCCGCGACCGCCGTAAAGATCGTCGACACCGGCACCGCCGTCGAGCACATCGGCGCGCTTGCCGCCATGCAGCTCGTCCTTCGCGCCGCCGCCATAGAGGGTATCGTTCCCTTCCTGCCCGCGCAGCGTGTCCCGGCCGCCGCTGCCATCGATGGTGTCGCCGCCCTTGCCCCCGAAAAGCTGGTCGCGACCACCGCCGCCGTTCAGCGTATCGCCCTGCTCATCGCCATAGAGCGTGTCGCCGCCCTTGCCGCCGGTCAGATCATCACCATCGAGACCGCCATAGAGCAGGTCGGCGCCATTCTTGCCCCTCATGACATCCGCGCCGACGGATCCGAGAAGCTCGTTGTCGCCGCCATCGCCGGTGATGGTGTCATCGGCCAGGCTGCCATGGGCGTTCTCGATGCCGGCCAGTGTCGCGGTGGTGTTGGAGGTGCCGAAGCTGGGTCCGTTATAGGCAAGGCCGGCGGACAGATCGATGGTCCAGCCATTGATGCCGTCGGTCACGTCGAAGGTGTCGGTGCCCGTACCGCCATCGACGGTGTTTGCGCCGCCGGTATCGCCGATCTCGATCAGATCGCTGCCGGCGCCGCCGTCGAGCAGGTTGGAGCCCTGATGGTCGTGCAACTCGTCATCGCCGGTGCCGCCGAAGAGCGAATCATCGTCGCCGCCGCCGGTCAGCGTGTCGTCGCCATTGGTGATCTGGCCCGCCCCGCCATAGAGCACGTCATTGCCTTCGCCGCCATCGATGGAGTCGTCGCCTTCGACCAGGATCACGACGCCGCCCGCGCCCGCCATCGACCCGCCATAAATGACGTTGTCGCCGCCGTCGCCGATGATGGTGTCGTCGCCCGAGGTCGCCGTCAGAGTCTCGAAGGAGGTGAAGGTCATCGGACCGAGCGCGCCGATGGTGATCGAATCGGTGGTGAAGTCGAAGGTGCCGCCGGTGGAGATCTGGCCGAATGTCAGCGAGTCCTGATCATTGCCGCCGTAGAAATCATCACCGCCGTGCAGCACCGTGCCGACATCGACGGTGTCGTTGCCGTCGCCGCCATAGAAATCGGTGGCACCGGTGGCATCGTCACCGTAGAGGTAGTCGTTGCCGTTGCCACCTTCCAGCCGCTGGGTGCCGCTGCCGCTACCGGCATAGAGCCGGTCGGCGCCGCCGCCGCCATAGAGCGAATCATTGCCCGAGCCGCCATAGAGCGTGTCGCCGCCGCCACCGCCGTAAAGGAAATCGTTGTCTTCAAGGCCGTAGAGGACATCGCTGCCTCCCAGCCCGTTGATCTCGTCGCTCAGCACGCCACCATAGAGTGTGTCGTCGCCGCTTCCGCCCGTCACAGTCTGATCAGCCATCAGCTTGTCCTCTTGCGTTGATTGACCGCCATCACATGCGGATGCGCCGGGTTCGGCCTGGCCGTGAGCACTTTCGTCATGTGAGGCTTGATGGCGGAAATGTCGCCTGATGCGCGTGAAACCAGCGTGACAGCATGTCCGCAAGCAGCGGTTGCATATCCGGGGCCGGGCGGCGGCGCAGGCATGAAAAAGGCCCGCGCCAGCCGGCGCGGGCCGTCAATCGGGGTGTCCCGGCAGGCTCAGTCGCCGAGCTTCTCGGTCAGCTCGGGTACCGCCTTGAACAGATCGGCCACCAGCCCGTAGTCGGCGACCTGGAAGATTGGCGCTTCCTCGTCCTTGTTGATCGCCACGATCACCTTGGAATCCTTCATCCCCGCCAGATGCTGAATGGCGCCGGAGATGCCGATGGCGATGTAGAGCTCGGGCGCGACCACCTTGCCGGTCTGCCCGACCTGCCAGTCATTGGGCGCATAGCCCGAATCGACGGCGGCGCGCGAGGCGCCCACCGCCGCGCCAAGCTTGTCGGCGAGCTTCTCGATCAGGGCGAAGCTCTCCTCGCTGCCGACGCCGCGCCCGCCGGAGACGACGATCTTGGCCGAGGTCAGCTCCGGCCGGTCGGAGGCGGCGACCTTGTCCTCGACCCATTCGCTGAGGCCGGGGCCGGGCGGAACCGCAACCGTCTCCACCGGCGCCGGGCCGCCCTCGCCGGCGGCATCGAAGGCGGTGGTGCGGATCGTGATCACCTTCCTGGCGTCGGTGGACTGCACGGTCTGGATGGCGTTGCCGGCATAGATCGGCCGCTCGAAGGTGTCGGCATCGACGATGCCGGAGACGTCCGACAGGATCATCACGTCAAGCAGCGCGGCCACGCGCGGCATGACGTTCTTGGCATCGGTGGTGGCCGGCGCGACGATGTGGGAATAATCACCCGCCAGCGAGACGATCAGCGCCGCGGTGGGCTCGGCCAGCCGGTGGCCCAGCGAGGGGTCCTCGGCGCAGAGCACCTTGCGCACCCCGTCGAGTTTCGCCGCATCCGCCGCGGCGTCGGAGGCATGGGCGCCGGCGCAGAGCACATCGACCTCGCCCAGCATCTTCGCCGCCGTCAGCGCCTTGGCGGTGGCGTCATGGGCAAGCTGCCCGTCGGTCACCTCGGCAAACAGAAGAACCGCCATCTCAGATCACCCCCGCTTCCTTGAGCTTGCCGACCAGCTCGTCCACCGAGCCGACCATGATGCCGGCCTTGCGACCCTCCGGCTCCACCGTCTTGAGGATCTTCAGCCGCGGCGCGGCGTCCACGCCCAGATCGGCCGGCGTCTTGACGTCGAGCGGCTTGCGCTTGGCCTTCATGATGTTGGGCAGGCTGGCATAGCGCGGCTCGTTCATCCGCAGATCGACGCTGACGATGGCCGGCATCTTGACCCGGATGGTCTGCAGCCCGCCATCGACCTCGCGCGTGACCAGCGCGCTGTCGCCCTCGATGTTCAGTTCCGAGGCGAAGGTGGCCTGTGACCAGCCCAGCAGCGCCGCCAGCATCTGCGCGGTGGCGTTCATGTCGTTGTCGATCGCCTGCTTGCCGAGCAGCACCAGACCGGGCTGCTCCTCCTCGATGATCTTCGCCAGGATCTTGGCCACCGCCAGCGGCTCGATGTCGTTGTGCACATCGTCGGTCGCCTCGACCAGGATGGCGCGGTCGGCGCCCATGGCGAGCGCAGTGCGCAGCGTCTCCTGCGCCTGCTTGACGCCGATGGAGACGGCGACGACCTCCTCGGCCTGTCCCGCCTCCTTCAGACGGATCGCCTGTTCCACCGCGATCTCGTCGAACGGATTCATCGACATCTTCACATTGGCCAGATCGACGCCCGTGCCATCCGCCCTGACGCGGACCTTCACGTTGTAGTCGATCACGCGCTTGACCGGCACTAGGACCTTCATGGCGTGCATCCCCCGCAAGTTTTCCGCCCGCCGCGCGGGCCATGGCGCTTCCTACCGGCAGCCCCGCTCGCGCGGATCCCCCGGGACCGACGCTTTCCCGACAGAATCGCGCCGGCAGGGGCCATGGGCTATTCGGTCGCAGCCGGCATGGCAAGACCGGGCCGGGCGGTTCGCCGTGCGACAAATCCGAGCCATCGGGCATGTGGCCTGCCAGTGCCGTTCGATCCGCCCGTGGGGCGTGAGCCGCCATGGGCATGCCCCCGTTCGGCCGCTCACTCGAACCCATGGCGTTCGCCGCCTCGCCCTCATGGTGGGCGCAGGCCCTTGCGCTGAGGCCCGAAGTGACCCGGATTGAACCGGGAATGCTCCGGAGACCCCACAACACCCCACCGGCCAGACCCGGGTGTTGCGCGCGGACGGAGGCGAAATGCGGCGCCATATGTGCTGTACTTAATTTTACTGTTGGAGACCCCTGCGAAACTCCGGCGCGACAGGGCACCCCAAACGAGATGCGTTTTCTGCCAACGTGCACCGCGCGCGCGTGAAGTAATTAGAAAATAATTCCCAAATCAATATTTATCAAACAGGTGAAAATCATGGCTAATCGCCGCCGGCGCCGCATTTCGCGGCGCCCGAGCCCAACGACCGGGTCTGGCCGGTGGAGTTTTTCAGGGGTCTCTTGCCAGTTACTTCACGCGCGCGCCAGGGTGCCCCGCTCCCTCCCGACTCCTTCACAGCTGCAGCGTGCCGACGCTCGCCCCGCCGCAGACATAGAGCGTCTGGCCGGTGACGAAGCCGTTTTCGGGATCGAGAAAGAACAGAAAGGCATTGGTCACGTCGCGCACCGTGCCGAGCCGGCCGACCGGGATGCGGCTGGCCAGCGCCTCCTGCTGGGGGCTGTCCTTCTCGACGATCGACCAGAAATTGTCGGTCAGGATCGGCCCTGGTGCCACCACGTTGACGGTGATGCCGTGGGGCGCGAGTTCCAGCGCCCATGTGCGCGCCATGCCGATCATGCCGGCCTTGGTGGCGGAATAGGCGGTGCGTGTCGGCACGCCAAGTGCGGCGCGCGAGGCATTGAAGGCGACCCGGCCGAAGCCGCGTGCCTTCATCGCCGGCAGCACCGCCTGCATCAGCGTCAGCGCCGCGCCCAGATGCAGCTGAGCCAGCCCGGCGATGTCTTCGGGCTTCGCGTTCTCGATCAGATTGGGCCAGATCAGCCCGGCATTGTGGACCAGATGCGTCACCTGACGCCGCGCAGCGATCTCGGCGGCGGCTTCGGCCACGGCCGCGGGATCGAGCAGGTCGGCCTCGACGCTTTCCAGCCGCTCATGGGTGATTTCCGGCGCATGGCGGGCCAGCGAGATCACCCGGTAGCCGCGGTCGAGCAGCGCGGCGGCGAGATCGGCACCAATCCCCTTGCTGGCCCCGGTGATCAGGGCGGTGTACTCGCTCATCCTTCCTCCACAAGTGCCAGAACCCGCAGCGGGCTGCCGGTGCCGCCGCGGATCTTCAGGGGTGCGGCGACGATGATCGCCCCGGTCGGCGGCAACAGGTCGAGCCCGGCGAGGCATTGCAGCCCGTACCGGCCCGCCCCGTGCAGGGTGTAATGCGCCGGGAAGGGCGGCACGTAATGGCTGCCCTGCCCGGCATCGGTGCCCACCGTCTCGGTGCCGAAGCCGCGGATGCCGCGCTCCTCGACCAGAAAACGGATCGCCTCCAGCGTCGGGCCGGGGCTGTGCGCGCCATCCTCGGCCATGTTGAGATAGGCCGCGCCGGTGCGTTTCGACCAGTCGGTGCGCATCAGCACCCAGGCGCCGGGCGGGATGCGGCCATGCGCGTCCTCCCATTCGGCGATGATTGCCGGCGTCAGCTCGAAATCGGCATCGCGCGCAGCACCCTCGGAGCAGTCGATCACGCAGGCCGGGCCGATGAAGCGTTCGGGCGGGATCTCGTCCACCGCGCCCAGCGGCAGGTCGCGCCCGGAGATCCAGTGGCTGGGCGCGTCGAAATGGGTGCCGGTATGCTCGCCCATCGAGATGTTGTGCCACTTCCAGGCGGGCCCGCGCGCGTCATAGGCGCTGATCTCTTCCATGCGGAAGCGCGCGCATTGCCCGAATTCCGGCGGCAGCACGATGACCGGGAAATCCGGGTCGAGCGTGTGGGTGAGATCGATCACCCGGATGTGGCCCGCGGCGAGGGCGGCGGCCAGTTCGGCAAGCAGGCTCACGGTCCCTCTCCGCCCATGGTGGTCTCGCGCTCCAGCACCCTTGGGTCGCGGCGGAAGCGGTCGCGGAAATCGCAGGCGATATCCCCGCACCAGACATCCTCCAGCCCGCGCTTCAGCCCGTCGATGGTGGCGCGCGCCAGCGCCTCGGGCGTGACCTTGGGCGGGGGCAGTGGCTGGTGCCAGTCATCCTCGGTCGGGCCGGTATAGACATTCATCACCCGCAGCCCGGCGTCGCGGAATTCGGCGCGCAGCGTCTGCGACAGCGAGTGCGCCGCGGCCTGCGAGGCGCAGAAGCCGCCGAATTCCGGCGCGGCCGACAGCGCGTTGACCGACAGGATGTTGACCCAGGCCACGGCGGAATTGATGCCGTCGGCGGTGCGCGCGCACATCGCCGGGCCGAAGGCCTGCGCCAGCCGCATCAGGCCGAGATAGTTCACCTCGATCTCGTCGCGGGCGAATGCGGTATCGGCGCGCGCCAGCGCCCCGCCGGGGCGGATGAAGCGGGCATTGGCGATCAGGATGTCGGTCTTGCCGCCGATCTCGCCGGCCAGCTCGCGCACCGAGCTTGTGTCGGTGACATCGAGCGGCAGGACATGCACGCCCAGCGCCTCCAGCGCCGCTCGGCCGGGATGGGACCGCCAGCCCTCGGCCTCACCGGCGAAGATCTCGGCCGCACCGGCATCGCGCAGGGCGGCAGCCAGTGCGGCGGCATTCGGCGCGCGCGCATCGGCGATCAGCACGCGGCGATGGCGGGGATCGGCGGACAGCTCGCGCATCAGCGGCGCCTCCTCCATATGCGGGGTCGGGGTTTGGGGCAGGGCGACCAGCACCGCCTGGCCGGAGCGGTCGAGCCGCGCCTCGATCCGCACCCGCGCGCGCCGCGGCAGGTCCGGGTGCAGATGGGCAAGGATCACCGGCCCGGCATCGAGCGCGACCGTGCCCACCCGCCACGGCGCGCGCTCGCGGAAATAGAGCCGCGGCGAGACATGCACCGTGGTCTCGGCCAGAAGCTCTCCCATCGGGTCGGCGTCGGTCCAGCGCAGATCGGTGGAGAGGCAGTGCGCGCAGGCATCGCGCGGCGGGTAGAGAAAGCCGCCGCAGCCCGCGCAGCGCTGCAGGGCGAAGCGGCCCTCGGCGGCGGCGGCGGTGAGCCCCAGCGCCGCGCGGCTGCGCAGCTCCGGCGGCCGGGTCGGGCTGCGGGTGCGCGCCTGCGGGTTCTTGCGCTTCGGGCGGGGCAGAGGTTCGGTCATGCCCGCGCGCCCTCGGTCAGGATCGCGGCCGAGGAACAAAGCCCGCGGTCGTAATTGATCATGCCGAAGCCCGAGACCAGTGCGCGCTTTGCACCCGGCACCTGGGTCGGGCCGGCCTGGCCGGTCACCTGCCGGATCGCCTCGACCATGCCGATGAAGCCGCCCGCCGCCCCGGCCTGACCCGCCGAAAGCTGCCCGCCGGAGGTATTGTGGGGAAAATCGCCCGTCACGGTCAGATCGCGGTGGCGCAGGAAGGCAGGCGCCTCGCCCTTGGCGCAGAAGCCCAGATCCTCGATCTGCATCATCACGATCACCGGATAGTCGTCATAGGTCTGGACGAGGTCGATGTCGTCCGGCCCGCAGCCCGCCGCCTGCCACAGCGTGTCGACGTCCACCGTCCAGCCGCCGCGCAGCTGGATCGGGTCCTCGGCATGGGCGTTGTGGCGCTCGATGGCGGCAGCCAGCCGGGCGAAGGGCAGGCCCCGCCGCGCGGCCGCCTCCTCGGTCATGACCAGAAAGCATTCCGCCCCGGCGCAGGGCATGACGCAGTCATAGAGCGCCAGCGGATCGGCGATCGGTCTCGCGGCGAGATAGTCCTGCAATGAAAGCGGCTTCTTCATCACCGCGCCCGGGTTCTTCAGCGCATTGGCGCGCTGGGCGACGCAGATGCGGCCGAAATCCTTGCGCGTCGCGCCGAATTCGGCCATGTAGCGGTCGGTGAGCAGGGCGAAGCTGGCATTCGGCCCGCCATAGCCATAGGGGTAGCTCGCATCCATCGCAAAGCGCGAGAAGGACGACAGCAGCCGGCGGAAGCTGTCGATGTGGTTGGTATCTCCGGCCACGCAGGCGACGATCTCGGCATCGCCCGCCTGCACCGCGCGGGCCGCGCGCCGTAGCGCCACCCCCGCGCTCGCCCCGCCCATCGGGATGTGATCGAGCCAGCGCGGACAAAGCCCCAGATGCTGGGTCAGCCCGACCGCGGTGTCGGGAAAGAGGGTGAAGCTGGAGACCGAAAACCCGTCGATCTGGTCCGGCCGCAGCCCGGCGGCGTCGAGCGAGCCCTTCAGCGCGGTGGCGATCCACCAATGCGCGCTCTCGATCGAATAGCGCTGATAGGGGGTGGAGAAGGGTGCACACAACGCCACCCCGTCCCAGGCCCGCGGCATCCGCGCCATCAGGCGAGCTGCCGCTTCTTCAGATGCGCCAGATGCACCGTGCCGGGCGCCTCCAGCAGATCGGCGGCCAGCCGCCTGAGCGCGGCGCGCTGGATCTTCTGGGTCGGCGTCAGCGGCAGTGCATCGACGAAGGCGATATGGCCCGGCACCTTGTAATAGGCCATCTCGCCCAGCGCCCATTCGGCGATCTGCTGCGCCAGTTCCGGCGAGGGATCGGCGGCGCGGATGCAGGCGAATACCTCCTCGCCACGGATCGGGTCGGGCACTGCCGCCACGCCCGCGGCCTGCACCGCGGGGTGGCGCATCAGCAGGCTTTCCACCTCGACCGCGGCGATGTTCTCGCCCGAGCGGCGGATCACGTTCTTCTTGCGATCGACGAAGTATATGGTGCCGTCGGGGCCGCGGCGGACGATGTCGCCGGTGTGAAACCAGCCCCCCGCCCAGGCTTCGGCCGTGGCCTGCGGGTCGCGCCAGTATTCGCGGAAGAAGCCCAGGCGCGGCTCCGGCCCGGCGCGGCGGACCAGAAGCTCGCCGCGATCGGCCTCGGCGCCGTCCTCGCCCTCGATGCGGATCTCCAGCCCCGGCTCGGGCCGGCCCAGCGCGCCGGTGCCGACCTGCCGCGGCGGGCGATTGTCGGCCAGCACCGCGGCATTGCCGGTCTCGGTCATTGCCCAGGCCTCGATCAGCGGAAAGCCGAAGCGCGCCTCGAAGGGCCCGTGCAGCTTGGGATCGACCCCGGCGCCGAAGCCGAAGCGCACCGTGTGGTCGCGGTCGGCCGGCGTTTCCGGCGTGGCCATCAGCAGGGTCGGCATCACGCCGAGATAATGCAGGCAGGTGGCCCGGCTTTCGCGCACGCTGTCCCACCATGTGCCGGGATGAAAGCGGTCGAGCGCGATCAGGCAGCCGCCGGCCATCACCATCGCCATGAAGGAACAGGCGAGCGCGTTCATGTGAAAGACCGGCAGCGGCGTGATCATGCGCGGGGCCTCGCCCAGTGCCATCAGCCCGCCGGCGGCGTTGTACCACAGCCCGCACAGCCGGAAATACTCGTTGCCCAGAACGCAGCCCTTGGGCCGGCCGGTGGTGCCCGAGGTGTAGAGCAGCGCCGCCTCGCCCTCGCCGGTCAGGCGCGGGCGGGGTGCCAGCGGCGGCAGCGCCTCGCCCAGGGCCGCCACCTTCATCGCGCTGCCCGATGCCTCCGCCGCGCGGCGCAGATCGGCGACCCGTTCCGGTATGGCAATGGCGAGGACCGGCTCGGCATGACGGGCGAGATATTCCAGCTCGCCCGCGCGCAGATCGGGATTGACCGGCACGATGGACAGCCCCAGCGCGTTGAGCGCGAGGAAGTGGAGGAAGAAGGCAGGCCGGTTTTCCAGCAGCAGCATTACCCGCTGCCCGGCCTCCGCCCCGGCGGCGACGTACTCGGCCGCCAGCCGATCGACCTCGCGCGCCGCATCGGCATAGCTGATCTCGCCCGCATCGATGCCGTATATGCGCGCGGTCTCCGCCGTCACCGCCAGCATCGGCCGGTCGGGAAAGCGCGCCGCGGTCTCGCGGAACGCATCATGCACCGAGGGCACGGTCTCGCGGCCATCCGGCCCCCGGACGCGCAGCCCCGGCGGGAAGGTCGGGCTCACGGCAGAAGCTGGATGTTGCCGAAGGCGGCGTCGCAGTTCAGCAGCTCCACCTTCTTGCCCGCGATGCGCAGCGCGCCGTCGACGGCGCGCAGATCATGCGTCGCGGTCAGCGCCAGCAGGATCTGGTCGTCGAGCCGGGTTTCCACGTAATGCATGTTGGTATTGGTGACGAAACGACCCTCGCCCGGCTCGAAGACGTCGATGAAGGGCCGCTGCAGCACATGATGGCAGCGGCTCTTGGGCTTTTGCGAGAATGTGCGCTGGCCGTTGAGCCGCTCCACGCGCAGCCGCAACATGAAATTGTCCTCGTAAAGCAGCGAGGTGGCGTGCACGGGATCGGTCTGCCGGTAGTCGAGCGGCATCCAGTAATGGCCCTCGGGCAGCCACAGGGCGAGCCATTCGTCATAGCGGCCCTCATCGAGCATGCGCGCCTCGTCATAGACGAAGTCGATGACGTGCTCGCGGGTGATCTGCGTCTCCTGCACGGTCATTGCGCCGCGACGCGGGTCTGCGCGCCCTCCATGCTCATGGTCATGAACTTCACCCAGGCGTCGAACTGGTTGCGCATCTGCCGCTCGGTGGTGCCGTTTTCCACCGCCTCCTGCGTGTAGTCCTCGTCCTCGTGCCACAGCCGCTGGACATTGACCCATTCCAGACCGTTGGACATCAGCCCTTCCTGCGCGCGCTCATACATCTCCAGATCGTCATGGCCGACGATCGAGGTGGGGGCGTTGATCATCCGGTTGTACATCGCCGACAGGGCGACGAGTTCGTCCGGTGCGCCCACCAGCCGGTAGACATAGCTTTCCACCAGCGTGCGGTCGGGGCCGAGCGGGATGAAGTTGCGCAGCTGCTGCAGCGGCGCCTTGACCATGATGTTGGGGAAATAGACGGTGTTGTGGCGGTTCTCGTCCATCACCGCCCTGGCCTTTTCCTCCCCATGCGCTTCGCACAGCGCCTCGAAATAACCCGGAATGGCGTCATAGGCGGAATGGATCGACATGGTCACGCCGGTATGGCCGTGGCCGTTGGGCCAGGTGCGAATGCCCATCTTCTCGAAGAACTCGTAGGGGCTCATGAAGGGCGCGATGATCTGCATTGCCGGCGGGCGCGGCTGCGGCTCGCCCATCTCCTTGAAGATGCGCACCGCCGTGCCGGCCGAGCTTTCATGGGCCACCATCGGGTGGCAGGTATCGGTCTGGTTCTCGACCAGCATCTTCCAGTTGCAGCGATGCATGTAGCGCAGCGGCGGGCCGGAGATTTCCAGCCGCCCCTCGGGCGCGCGGTCGACCATGTTGTCGATCGAGCTGAGACTGTCGCCGAAGAATTCCTCGAAGCCGATGCCGGTCTCGGCCAGCCGGGCGAAGACGAAGCCGCGATAGACATGCACCGCGCCGACCGGCTTCAGCCCGCGCGCGGCCTCGGTCTTCTCGAAGCCGGTGTCCTCGTATCCCTTCTTCAGCGGGATGGCGAGCAGGCAGCCATCGGTCTTGAACGACCAGGCGTGATAGGGGCAGCGGAAGAACTTGCCGGTATTGCCCTCGCGGTCGATGGCGATCTTGGTGCCCTTGTGCGGGCAGCGGTTGTAGAGCACGTGGATGGAGCCGTCGCTGTGGCGGACCTGAATCACCGGCTGGTCGCCGATCCGGGTGGTGAAATAGTCGCCCGGCTTCGGCGTCTGGCTGTCATGGCCGACGAAGACCCAGGTATTGGTGAAGAGATGCCGCATCTCCAGCCGGTAGATGTCGGGGCTGGTATAGACGTCGCGATGCACCTCCGCCCCGCGGAACAGGGCCCTTATGTCGCTGGCATTCATGGCCGCCTCCCTCAAATGTCCAGAACCAGACGCGGCGATTTCGCCCGACTCACGCAAATCTGCATGACCTTGCCCGAGGCGCGTTCGGCCTCCGACAGCACCACGTCGCGGTGATCGGGGATGCCCGAGATCACCCCGGTCTGGCAGATGCCGCAATCGCCGCGCTGGCAATCATAGATCAGATCGACGCCCGCCTGCTCCAGCGCCTCGATGATCGACTGGCCGGGGGCGACGGGGATCACCCGGCCGTCGGAGGCAAGCTCCACCTCGAAGGCGGTATCGCCGGAGGACGATGCGGGCGTGGTGAAGAGCTCGACATGGATGCGTTCGGGCGGGATGCCTGCGGCCTCCGCCGCCGCGCGGGTGGCATCGATCATGCCCTTCGGCCCGCAGATGTAGAGCGCGTGATCGCGTGCGGCCGCGGCCACCGCCTGCAGGTCGATCGGTGTCCGGTCGTCGAAATGGGGGGCGAGCGCCGGGCCGAACAACGCGCCCAGCCTTTCGAGCCAGGCCATGACCCCGGCGCTGCGCCCGGCATAGTGAAAGGTGAAGGGGCGACCCGATTCGGCCAGCGCGCTGGCCATGGAGATCAGCGG
>RFIR01000364.1 GCA_003695135.1 Alphaproteobacteria bacterium
AAGTAATTAGAAAATAATTCCCCAATCAATATTTAACAAATAGGTGAAAATTAGGAACAAACTTCGCCGGCGCCGCATTTCGCGGCGCACGAGTGCAAGGTCCGGGTCTGGCCGGCAGGGTTTTACAGGGGTCTCTAAAAGAGACCCCTGTAAAACCCTGATGTGGGCGGATGTCCAGAATGCACAAGGTAAGGTCTTGCAGGGATCATGATCGCGCGTGTAAAATAATTTGAAATTAATTCCCCAATCAATATTTATCAATCAACAGTGAAAATAAGGAGGGCTTCAACGGCGCCGCATTTCGCGGCGCCCGGGCGCAACGCATGGGTCTGGCTGATATAGTTTTACAGGGGTCCCTACAGGATATACCGGCTCAGATCCGCATCGCGCGACAGCTCGCCGAGGCGGGCCTCTACATAGGCCGCATCGACGGTCACCGCCTGCCCGCCGCGGTCGGGCGCGGTGAAGGAAAGCTCCTCGAACACCCGTTCCAGCACCGTGTGCAGGCGGCGTGCGCCGATGTTCTCCACCGCCCGGTTGACCTCGGCGGCGATGCGGGCGAGCGCGGCGATGCCGTCATCGGTGAACTCGACCTTCACCTCCTCGGTGCCCATCAGCGCGGCGTACTGCATGGGCAGGTTGTTGTCGGTCTCCGACAGGATGCGGACGAAATCGGCCTCGCTCAGCGCCCTGAGCTCGACCCGGATCGGCAGCCGGCCCTGCAGCTCGGGCAGCAGGTCGGAGGGCTTGGCGACATGGAAGGCGCCCGAGGCGATGAACAGGATATGGTCGGTCTGCACGGGGCCGTATTTGGTCGAGACCGTGGTGCCCTCGATCAGCGGCAGCAGGTCGCGCTGCACGCCCTCGCGGCTGACATCGGCGCCGCGGGTCTCGGCCCGGGCACAGACCTTGTCGATCTCGTCGAGAAAGACGATGCCGCGCGCTTCCACGGCGGCAATGGCCTCGCGGGTGACCACCTCCTGATCGACGAGCTTGTCGGCCTCCTCGGCCAAGAGCACGTCATAGGACTGCGCCACGGTCAGCTTCCGCCGCGTCTTGCGCCCGCCGAAGGCCTTGCCCAGCATGTCGCCGAGATTGAGCATGCCCATGTTCGCACCGGGCTGGCCGGGGATCTCGATCATGCCGAGCGGGTTGGAGGTATCGGCGACCTCGAGCTCGATCTGCCGCTCGTCGAGCTCGCCCGCGCGCAGCTTGCGGCGGAACATGTCGCGGGTGGCCGGGCGCGAATCGCTGCCGCAGAGGGCGTCGAGCACACGCTCCTCGGCCGCGGCATGGGCGGCGGCCTGCACCTCGGCGCGTTTCTGCTCGCGCACCATCAGGATGGCGGCCTCGAGAAGATCGCGCACGATCTGTTCCACGTCGCGCCCGACATAGCCGACCTCGGTGAACTTGGTGGCCTCGACCTTGAGGAAGGGGGCCTTCGCCAGTTTGGCAAGGCGGCGGGAGATCTCGGTCTTGCCGACACCGGTCGGGCCGATCATCAGGATGTTCTTGGGATAGATTTCCTCGCGGATCTCCTCGGGCAGCTGCTGGCGGCGCCAGCGGTTGCGCAGCGCCACCGCAACGGCGCGCTTGGCCTCGTCCTGCCCGATGATGAAACGGTCGAGCTCGGAGACGATCTCGCGCGGGGTCAGGTCGGTCATATGATCTCCACGATCACGCTGTCATTGGTGTAGACGCAGATGTCGGCGGCGATGGCCATGGCCTTGCGGGCGATGGCCTCGGCATCGAGATCGGTTTCCATCAGCCCGCGCGCCGCAGCCAGCGCGAACATGCCGCCCGAGCCGATGGCGGCGATGTCGTGCTCGGGCTCCAGCACGTCGCCCACCCCGGTGACGACCAGCAGCTCCCTGCCGTCGGTGACGATCAGCATCGCCTCGAGCTTCTGCAGATACTTGTCGGTGCGCCAGTCCTTGGCGAGTTCCACGCAGGCGCGCGCGATCTGGCCCGGCGCGGCCTCGAGCTTCTTCTCCAGCCGCTCCAGCAGGGTGAAGGCGTCCGCCGTCGATCCGGCGAAGCCGCACACCACCTCATGCCCGCCGGGCGAGAGCCGGCGCACCTTGCGCGCGGTGCCCTTGATCACGGTCTGGCCGAGCGTGACCTGCCCGTCCCCCGCGACCGCGACCCTGCCGCCGCGGCGGACGGCGAGGATGGTGGTGCCGTGCCACGAGCAATTCCGACTATTCCCGTTCATCAGATTCCTTTTGCCATCGACTTGCGAGGAGCCTGGCGGCGAATGGACCTCCCACCGATACGATCGCGATGACACCTGCCGCCGTTGCCGCAGCCACAGACCCATACACGGCGGAAACCGATGCCACGGTCCCCGCGACCGTCAAACCGAAGGTTGAGACAACCCACCCGCCCCACTGGGCACGACTTCGAAGCCTCTCCGCTTCTTGAAAACCTCGAATTTCAAGTTCGCGCCTATGCGCCTGCTCAGCCTCGGTCCATTCGATAAGTTTGGCCGCGAGACCAGGAACCGCATTGTTGTAACGGATTAAAACTTCGGGTGGCAAAAGTGGACTTCTGATTAACTCAATGCTCTGCTGTGCACCAACCAGTACTTTTTCACGTATCTCTTCTGGAATTTTTTCCAAATCTTCAGTAGAAAGATTCGGTAAGGCAGATTCAATCGGTTTATTCTGATCGTCTGTCAAAGTCTATTTGAGCCTCTTTGCCACCGCCCGGTTCAAGTCTGACGAAATCCTAACAAAATCATCCCACAAAGCCTCAGCGGATTTCTTGCGCGTCATACTCCGGCAAACCGGATCAACATCAAGGGACGTGGCGTAGGTATCCAAGAACAAGCCCAGGGCATCATCCCGCATTTGCGCGTCCCCAAGCAGCGGCAAATTGTAGAGTTTCTTCGCCATCACGCGTTGATATAGGCGACACCAGAGGGGCCACAAGCGGCTTTCCTGCTGCATGCGTGACAAAACTCGAACCTTCACCATATGAAGCCGCTTCGTTCAAACGACATCCAAGATATTGAATCAACGAACTGAATCCGTCAAGAGTCGCTCGGCGATTTGTCTATAGTGTACGGGCGGCGAGCAAGGACGTACTGTCGAGGAGGATGCAATGCGCAAGGCCGAGTTGACCCGCAGGACGGCGGAGACCGAGATCGAGGTGGCGGTGGATCTCGACGGCACCGGTGCGCATGAAATGGCGACCGGGGTGGGCTTCTTCGACCACATGCTCGACCAGCTGGCGCGGCATTCGCTGATCGACATGGAAGTGCGCGCAAAGGGCGATCTGCATATCGACGATCATCACACGGTGGAGGATGTCGGCATCGCGCTGGGCCGGTGTCTGGCACAGGCGCTGGGCGAGAAGCGCGGCATCCGCCGCTACGGCGCCTGCCTGCTGCCGATGGACGACACGCTGGTGCGCGCGGCGCTGGATCTGTCCGGGCGACCCTTCCTGGTGTGGAAGGTCGATTTCACCGCGCCGAAGATCGGCAGCTTCGACACCGAGCTGGTGCGCGAGTTCTTCACCGCGCTGGCGATGAATGGCGGCATCACCCTGCATGTGGAGCTGCTTTCGGGCGTCAATTCGCACCA
>RFIR01000003.1 GCA_003695135.1 Alphaproteobacteria bacterium
ATCTTCGACTTCTGGCGCTCGCTCGGCATCAATCTCAAGCAGCTCTACGGCCAGACCGAGGCCTCGGTCTTCATCACCCAGCAGCCCGACGGGCAGGTGCGTGCCGACACGGTCGGCATTCCCAGCCCGGGGGTGGAGATCCGGATCGACGAGAAGGGCGAGGTCTACTACCGTTCGCCCGGCGTGTTTCAGGAATATTACAAGAACCCTGAAAGCACCGCCAGGACCAAGGATGCCGAAGGCTGGGTCGCCACCGGCGATGCCGGCTTCATCGAGAAGGATACCGGCCATCTGCGCATCATCGACCGGGCCAAGGATGTCGGGCGCATGGCCGACGGTTCGCTGTTTGCGCCGAAATACATCGAGAACAAGCTGAAATTCTACCCCAACATCCTGGAGGCGGTGGTGTTCGGCAATGGCCGCGAATACTGCACGGCGATGATCAACATCGACCTCACCGCCGTGGGCAACTGGGCGGAGCGCAACAACATCGCCTATGGCTCCTATCAGGAGCTCGCCGCCCACCCCGAGGTCTACCGCATGGTGCAGGAGCATATCGAGGAGGTGAACCGCAGCCTCGCCGGGGACGAGCTGCTCTCGGGCAGCCAGATCCGCCGCTTCCTGATCCTGCACAAGGAACTCGATGCCGATGACGGCGAGCTCACCCGTACCCGCAAGGTGCGCCGCGGCGCCATCGCCGAGCGCTATGCAAGGCTGATCGAGGCGCTCTATGACGGCTCCGGGAGCGTGGATGCCGAGGTGGAAGTCACATACGAGGACGGGCGCAAGGGCATGATCCGCGGCAGGCTGGAGATCCGCGACGTGCAGACATTTCCGGTGGCGCGGAAGCAGGCGGCATGAGCGAAGAGGCCGCAACGCCGGAGGTCCTGCTCGACATCCGCAACATCACCCTGCGTTTCGGCGGGGTGGAGGCGCTGCGCGACATTTCCTTCGACATCCGCAAGGGCGAGGTGCGCGCGATCATCGGGCCGAACGGCGCCGGCAAGTCCTCGATGCTGAACGTCATCAATGGCTTCTACCACCCGCAGGAAGGCGAGATCTGGTTCAAGGGCGAGAGGCGCGGGCCGCTCAAGCCCAGCCAGATCGCCCGGCAGGGGGTGGCGCGCACCTTCCAGAACATCGCGCTGTTTTCCGGCATGACCACGCTCGACAACATCATGACCGGGCGGCTGACCCGGACCCGGGCCACCATGCTCGACCAGATCATCTGGTGGGGACGGGCCGAGCGGGAGGAATACGAGCACCGTGCGCGGGTGGAAGAGATCATCGACTTTCTCGAGATCCAGTCGATCCGCAAGACCCCGGTGGGCCGGCTGCCCTATGGCCTGCAGAAACGGGTGGAGCTGGGCCGGGCCTTGGCGGCCGAGCCGGAGCTTCTGCTGCTCGACGAGCCGATGGCCGGCATGAATGTCGAGGAGAAGGAGGACATGTGCCGATTCGTGCTCGACGTGAACGAGGAATTCGGCACCACCATCGCACTGATCGAACACGACATGGGGGTGGTGATGGACATCTCGAACCGGGTGGTGGTGCTCGATTACGGCAGGAAGATCGGCGATGGCACGCCCGACGAGGTGCGCAGCAATCCCGAGGTCATCGACGCCTATCTGGGGGTGGCCCATGACTGAAGCCACGCGGACGGGGTGCCGGGGATGAGCGACCAGCTTCTCTTCTCGATCGAGGCGGCGATCAACGGTCTGATGACCGGCATTCTCTACGCCCTCGTCGCGCTCGGCTTCGTGCTGATCTTCAAGGCCTCGGAAATCTTCAACTACGCGCAGGGGGTGATGGCGCTGTTCGCCGCACTGACCCTTGTCGGACTGCAGAAGGGGCAGGTGCCGTTCGCCGAGCTCATCAACGCGATCTTCGGCACCAACATTCACGAATTCGGCTGGGAGATGCCGACGGCGCTGGCGCTGTTGCTGACGATCGGCGTGATGGTGCTGTTCGCCATACTGGTCGAACGCATCGTGCTGCGCCATCTGGTCAACCAGGCGCCGATCATCCTGTTCATGGCCACGATCGGTCTGGCCTTCTTCATGGAAGGCTTCGGCGACCTGATGTGGGGTTCCGACATCAAGGCGCTGGATATCGGCCTGCCGAAGGGGCTGTCGGAGACCGTCGACCAGACCACCTTCGAATGGTTCGGCTACGGCTTCTTCATCGACCGGCTGGACGTGGCCGCGGCCATCGTCGCGGCGGTACTGGTCACCGCGCTGGTGCTGTTCAGCCAGTACACCAGGATCGGCCGGGCGCTGCGCGCGGTGGCCGACGATCACCAGGCGGCGCTGTCGGTGGGCATCTCGCTGCGGCTGATCTGGGTGATCGTCTGGGCGGTGGCCGGTTTCGTGGCGCTGGTGGCCGGCGCGATGTGGGGGGCCAAGTCCGGCGTGCAGTTCTCGCTGTCGCTGATCGCGCTGAAGGCGCTGCCGGTGCTGATGCTGGGCGGCTTCACCTCGATCCCCGGCGCCATCGTCGGCGGGCTGATCATCGGCGCGGGCGAAAAGCTTTTCGAGCTGTGGGTCGGACCGCTGATCGGCGGCGCCACGGAAAACTGGTTCGCCTACATGCTGGCGCTCGTCTTCCTCGTCTTCCGGCCGCAAGGCCTGTTCGGCGAGAAGATCATCGAGAGGGTCTGACGCGATGTTCTACCGCGAGGTCGGCGATTTCAAGACCAGCTACGCCGAGGATCAGCAGACCTTTCCCATCGCCTTCGACCGCTGGCGCTACTATGTCGTCATCGCAGTCGCCTTTCTCGTCATCCCCTTCATCATCAACGACTACTGGGAGAAATCGGTCCTTCTGCCCTTCCTCGTCTTTTCCATCGCCGCCATCGGGCTCAACATCCTCACCGGCTATTGCGGTCAGGTCTCGCTGGGCACCGGCGGTTTCATGGCGGTCGGGGCCTATGCCTGCTACAAGCTGATGACCGGCTTTCCCGAGCTCAACATCTTCTTCGTGGTGATCCTGTCGGGATTCGTCACCGCGGCGGTTGGCATGGTGTTCGGCCTGCCGAGCCTGCGGATCAAGGGCTTCTACCTTGCCGTCGCCACGCTGGCCGCGCAGTTCTTCCTCGTCTGGCTGTTCAACAAGGTGCCTTGGTTCTACAACTACTCGGCCTCCGGCCAGATCAACGCCCCCGAACGGACGGTGTTCGGCATCGCGGTGACCGGGGCGGCATCGCCGTCCTGGGCCACCTATCTGTTCTGCCTCGTCTTCGTCTTCGCCCTCGCCTGGGCCGCGCGCAACATGACCCGCGGCCCGCTGGGGCGCAAATGGATGGCGATTCGCGACATGGACATCGCGGCCGAGATCATCGGCGTCAGCCCGCTTTCCACCAAGCTGACCGCCTTTGCCGTCTCCTCCTTCTTCATCGGCATCGCCGGGGCGCTCTATTTTTCGGTCTGGTTCGGTGCGGTCGAGGTTACCGAGGCCTTCGGCATCAACCAGTCCTTCCGGGTGCTGTTCATGGTCATCCTCGGCGGGCTCGGCTCGATCTTCGGCTCGTTTGCCGGCGCGGCGTTTCTGGTGCTGCTGCCGGTGTTTCTCAAGAACGTGATGGTCGGGGCGCTCGGCTGGTCGACCGCGATTGCCGCCAATCTGGAGCTGGTCATCGTCGGCGGGCTGATCGTGTTCTTCCTGATCGCCGAGCCGCACGGCCTCGCCGCGCTCTGGCGTACCGCAAAGGAGAAGCTTCGCCTGTGGCCGTTCCCCTACTGAGCGGCTGTGTTAACCTCAAACGACCTGATACGAAAACGGGAGGACCAAACAGATGAAACTCAACCGAATCGCTGCGGTCGCCTTTGCGGCGCTGATGGCGGCCGGCCCGGCGCTGGCCGAGCTGGTGGTGCCGTCGCTGAGCTACCGCACCGGCCCCTATGCGCCGAACGGCATTCCCTATGCCGACGGCTTTGCCGACTATTTCACGCTGCTCAACGAGCGTGACGGCGGCATCGGCGGCGTCAAGGTCCGCGTGCTGGAATGCGAGACCGGCTACAACACCGAGAAGGGCGTGGAGTGCTACGAATCGACCAAGGGCGAGGGCGCGCTGGTCTATCACCCGCTTTCCACCGGCATCACCTACCAGCTGATCCCCAAGACGCTGGTCGATCACATCCCGGTCCATTCCATGGGCTACGGGCGCACCTCGGCCGCCGATGGCCGCATCTTCAAATGGGTGTTCAACTTCCCCGGCACCTACTGGGATGCGGCCTCGATCATCGTCAAGCACATCAAGGACCAGGAGGGCGGCGATCTGAACGGCAAGAAGCTGGCGCTGCTCTATCACAACTCCGCCTATGGCAAGGAGCCGATCCGCACGCTTCAGGAACTGGCCAAGAAGCACGGCTATGAACTGACGCTGCTGCCGGTCGATCACCCGGGACAGGAGCAGAAGTCGCAATGGCTGCAGATCCGCCGCGAGCGGCCCGATTACGTGATCATGTGGGGCTGGGGCGTGATGAATCAGGTCGCGATTCAGGAGGCCGCCAACATCCGCTTCCCGATGGATCATTTCATCGGCGTGTGGTGGTCGGGCTCGGAAAACGACGTGCTGCCGGCCGGTGACGGTGCCGATGGCTACAAGGCGATCGCCTTCCATCCGCCGGGCACCGACGCGCCGCTGTTCGCCGACATCAAGAAATACGTGCTCGATGCCGGCAAGGCCGCCGGTGACGGCAGCCATTTCGGCGAGGTGCTCTACAACCGCGGCATGTACGCCGCGATCACCGTTGCCGAGGCGATCCGCACCGCCCAGCAGATGAATAACGTCAAGGAGATCACGCCCACGATGATGCGCGACGGGCTGGAAAACCTCGTCATCGACGCCAAGCGCTGGGAGGAGATCGGCTGGCCCGGCAATCCCGAGATCCATGTGACCTGCGCCAATCATGGCGGGCCGGGCCTCGGCGCCATCCAGCAGTGGGACGCCAAGACCAAGACCTGGTCGCTGATCACCCCCTTCATGGAGGCCGATCGCGAGGTGGTCGATGCGCTGATCGCCGAGGATGCGGCGGCCTTCGCCAAGGAAAACAACATCACCCCGCGTGAATGCAAGTGATCGCCCCGCCCCCGGCGTTCGCGCCGGGGGCACATTCGTTTGTGCATTGATCCAGCGGAGCCCGTGATGCTCGACGCGGCGAAGACCGACACCGATACCCTCCTCGAGGTCAACAACATCGAGGTGATCTACAATCACGTCAT
>RFIR01000365.1 GCA_003695135.1 Alphaproteobacteria bacterium
GGCGCCGCGAAATGCGGCGCCGGCGGCGATTATCCATGATTTTCACCTATTTGGTAAATATTGATTGGGGAATTATTTTCTAATTATTTTACGAGCGCAGTACAGGTTGGCAGAAAACGCGTCTCGCCTGGGATGCCTCGTCGCGCCGGAGTTTCGCAGGGGCATTCCAGCCATTGCACATGGGCGAGGATGTTCACTTGGCCGTATGGCGCATTTGCCCTCAGCTCGGCGGAACGCTCCCTGACGCCTGCCGGGCGATCATCTGCCAGGGCCATCCGGGTCGTCCGCGCCAACGGCCCCGAGACCATCACCCCGCCCAGGGCACGAAGCCGGGCAGCGGGCAGTGATCAGGGCGGCGGGTATCAGACCGCCTTCGGCGTCAGATCGAGGATTTCGCGCGCCTCGCGCCAGCTGGCGACGGGGCGTTCGTATTTCTCGCAGAGCTCGACCACCCGCTTCACCAGGGCCGCGTTCGAGGGCGCCAGCCTGTGGCGGTCGAGCCGGACATTGTCCTCCAGCCCGGTGCGGGTATGCCCGCCGGCGGCGATGCACCATTCATTGACCACGATCTGGCCCGCGCCGATGCCGGCCGCGCACCAGTCGGCCTCCGGCGCCAGCCGTTTCACCGTCCGGACATAATAGTCGAACACGTCGCGGTCGACCGGCATCGCGTTCTTCACCCCCATCACGAACTGGATGTAGAGCCGGCCCGGGATGCGCCCGTCGCGGTTCATGGCCACCGCCTGATGGATATGGCTGAGATCGAAGGCCTCGATCTCGGGCTTGACGCCGTATTTGCGCATCTCGGCCGCGAGCCAGTCGACGAGATCGGGCGGATTTTCATAGACGCGGGTGGGAAAGTTGTTCGACCCGACCGCGAGCGAGGCCATGTCCGGCCTCAGCGCCAGCATGCCGCCGCGGGCGGTGCCGGCACCGGAGCGGCCACCGGTGGAAAACTGGATGATCATGCCGGGGCAGTGCTTCTCGAGCCCCTCCTTCAGCCGGGCGAACCGCTCCGGGTCGCTGGTCGGTGTGCCGTCCTCGTTGCGCACATGGCAATGGGCGATCGCGGCGCCGGCCTCGAAGGCCTCATGCGTGCTCTCGATCTGCTCGGAAACGGTGATCGGCACCGCCGGGTTGTCGGACTTGGTCGGAACCGAGCCGGTGATCGCCACGCAGATGATGCAGGGGCGCGTCACGCCACGGCGTCCCTGACCCGTTGAAGGAAGGGGGTGAGGATTTCGGCCAGCGCCTCGGGCGTCTCCACCGGCGGGATGTGGCCGGCACCCTCGATCACCGCGAATTCGCAGCCGGGGATCGACTCGGCCAGTTCGCGCACCGTCTCCGGCGGCGTCGCGGCGTCGAGCTCGCCCGCGATCGCCAGCGCCGGCAGGCGCAGCCCGGCCGTCTGCCCGGTCAGATCGACGGACTTGAGCGCGTAGGAGCAGCCCAGATAGCCATCCTCCGGCGTGCGGCACAGCATGTGGCGCCAGCCGGCAAGCTCGTCGCGATGGCTGCTGCGGAACGCCTCGGTGAACCAGCGCGAGAGGATCTGTTCCTCCAGCGCGGCAATGCCGCCGCGATGGATGGCCTCGATGCGCGCATCCCAGAACTCCGCCGTGCCGATCCGCGCCGCCGTGCAGCACAGCACCAGCGCGGCGACGAGATCGGGCCGGGTCGCGGCGAGTTGCTGGGCCACGATGCCGCCGATCGAGATGCCGAGCACCACCGCCCCTCGCACCCCGAGATGATCCAGAAGCGCCGCGGCATCCTCACCCAGCATCTCCATGGTATAGGGCGCGGCGGGGCATTCGCTCAGCCCGTGCCCGCGCAGATCGTAGCGGATGATGCGCATGTCCTGCGGCAGCAGCGGCAGCAGCCGGTCCCAGATGCGGAAATCCGTCCCCAGCGGATGGATCAGCACCAGCGGGCGGCCGGCGGGATCGCCGCTCTCGTCGTAATGGCAGCGGATCCCGTTGACGGCCGCGATCTTCATTGCTCGTCCTCCCCGCCGAGCCGGCGCGGGACGCCTTGCCACGCAGGTTCCCCTCTTCCTGCCCCGGCCCGTCCCGGTTCCGGCCCCGAGCCCGCAGATTGGCCGCTGCGGCGCCGATGGTCAAGCAAGCATGCAGGGGGGCGGGCGGCGCGATTTTGCGTCTGGACGCGAAGGGGCCGCTTTGCTATAGCGGCGCGGCATCCAGCTCCGTTCCGGCGTAGCTCAGTGGTAGAGCATCGGACTGTTAATCCGCTGGTCGCAGGTTCGAATCCTGCCGCCGGAGCCAGAGAAATCAAATACTTATAGAGTAGGTGATTTCCATTAGGCTCACCATAGGCTCATTTTTCACAAAATCTGAAACTGGCGAACCCGGAGATGATTCCCCAACCAATAATGGTGTAGGTAATTGGTCGCTGTCAGATATCCTGCTCAATCAGGGCTCCGTGCTCTTTGAGACAGTTTGAACCACGCCGGGTTTGCTGGACGCTCCAATCCTTGAGAAGGTGGAGCCATGACGAAGACGATCCGCCTCCCAACCAGGCGTGACTCGACGCTTGCGATTGACTGAAAGAGGGCGTTTCTGCATCTTGAGGACTGGGACCACGGTCGAGTGATCGGAGGCAGAGATGCGATACTGGTTGCTTTGTACGGCAACTTTGGTCGGTACAC
>RFIR01000366.1 GCA_003695135.1 Alphaproteobacteria bacterium
CGTTTTTCACCTGTTTGACAGAGCCCCCTGTAAAACTCAACCAGCCAGACCCGGGCGTTCCGCGCGGGCGCCGCGAAATGCGGCGCCGGTCATGTTGTGATTATTTTCACCGTTGATTAAAAAATATTGATTGCGAAGTTATTTTCTAATTATTTTATGCGCGCGCGATCATGATGGCCTGGAACCGGGCCGATTCAGCGGTTTGCATTCATGCCGGAGTTTTGCAGGGGGCTCTGTCAAACAAATGAAAACCGGGAGCAAACTCCGCTGGCGCCGCATTTCGCCTCGGCCCGGGCACATCGGCACGGGCCGGCGCCGCCTGCCGCGATGCCCGAGCGTTACGCCTTTCCGAGCCCCGGCCTCGCGCCGCCCCTTCCCGACCGGGCCGGATGATCGCGATCGCCGGGCCCTTTCCCGCCCCTCGACACCCCCGGTTTCGAAAGCTTCGGGCATTCTCGCCAGACGGGTCGGTCGAAGGGGAGGGTGGTATGAGCCGGCCGCGCCGGGGCGGCAGGGCTCAGGCGAACAGCGAGTGGCAGGTCTCCAGCGCGTCGATCAGCGCGTCGATCTCGGCCGGAGTGTTGTAGACGGCAAGGCTCGCCCGCGTGGTCGCGGTCAGGCCGAGAAACTCCATCAGCGGCTGGGCGCAGTGATGGCCGGCACGCACCGCCACCCCCTTGCGGTCGATGACGGTGGAGATGTCATGCGGATGCGCGGCCCCTTCCATGGTGAAGGAAAAGATCGCCCCCTTGCCCGGCGCGTCGCCCTGCACCGTGATCCAGTTGAGCCCGGCCAGCCGCTCGCGGGCATAATCGCGCAGCGCCCGTTCATGGGCGGCGATGTTTTCCATGCCAAGACCGGTGAGCCAGTCGAGCGCCACGCCCAGCCCGATCATCTGCACGATGCCCGGCGTGCCGGCCTCGAATTCATGCGGCGGATCGTTCCAGCTGATGCGGTCGCGATGGACCTCGCGGATCATGTCGCCGCCGCCGATGAAGGGGCGCATCTCGCCGAAGCGCTCGCGCCGGACATAGAGCGCACCCGAGGCCGAGGGGCCGTAAAGCTTGTGGCCGGTGATGGCATAGAAGTCGCAGCCGATCTCGGCCACGTTCACCGGCATGTGCACCGCGGCCTGGCTGCCGTCGATCACCGTGGCGATGCCGCGCTCGCGCGCCGCGCGGCACACCGTTTCGACATCGACCACCGTGCCGAGGACGTTCGACATGTGGGTGAGCGCGATGAGCCGGGTCCGCGGCCCGCAGGCATCGAGCACGCGCTGGGGATCGAGCGATCCGTCCGCCTCCGGCTCGACCCATTTCAGCACCGCCCCCTGGCGCTCGCGCAGGAAATGCCAGGGCACGATGTTGGCGTGATGCTCCATCACGCTCAGCACGATCTCGTCGCCTTCCTGCAGGTTCGGCGCCCCCCAGCCATAGGAGACCAGGTTGAGCCCCTGCGTCGAGCCGGTGGTGTAGATGATCTCCTCCTCGTGCCGCGCGCCGAGGAATGCCTGCAGCTTGCCGCGCACCGCCTCGTAATTGTCGGTGGCGAGGTTGGAGAGGAAATGCAGGCCGCGATGCACATTGGCGTATTCATGCGCATAGGCATGGGTGACCGCGTCGATCACTACCTGCGGCTTCTGCGCCGAAGCGGCATTGTCGAGATAGACCAGCGGCCGGTCATGGACCTTGCGCGACAGGATGGGAAATTCGGCCCGCACGGCCGCGACATCGATGCTCATGGCGCCCCCGGCAACCTGTATCCGGCCAGAACGATCACGACGGCAAGGCCCATGGCGATCATCACCGTGATCCCCATGCCGACCATCAACACCGTGGCGGTGTTGGGAAAGTCGTGCACCACGGCGACGAAGCTGAAGAAGGCCCAGACATACCAGATCACCAGCGCCACCATCAGCAGCATGGCCAGCGCCCCGGGCAGGACGAGGCCGATCGAGGTGGTGACAAGCTCCAGCACCGCCGCGACCAGATCGACCCAGCCCAGCGCCGCGGCGACGGTCACTGCGCTGCCCTTGCCGCCGAAGAAGCGTCCGATCACCAGCACCAGCCAGATGCTGATCACGACCTGCGCCACCAGAATGGCGGTGATCTCTAAGGTCTGGACATCGGCGACCAGTACCCGGCCGTCCATCCGCCCCAGGAAGGCCGCGCGCCCCGTCGCCACCAGAAGCCGGATGGCGAGTGCCGTGGCCAGGACGAGCAGGATCTCGGGCCAGCCCAGCCTCCAGCCGAGCACGCGCCGCGCCGCCGCCCTGGGCTCGCGCAGGGTCTGCACCATCGCATCGGCCATCGCGCTGCTCATGCCGAGGCGCCGCCGATCAGCGCCAGCAGCCGCGTCAGCCCGGCCATGCCCAGCGGCACCGCCAGTAGCGCCGCGCAGACGGCGAACGGGGCGCCAAAGCCCTCGACCTCGTCCAGAAACACCGCCCAGAACCACAGGAAGGCCGGCAGCGGCAGCACTTCCAGCACCGTGCCGACGACGGTTCCACCCAGCCCCAGCACGGTCTCCGCGGCATTGACCACCACCACCAGCGGCGCGGCGAGCAGGAGCGCCCAGAACAGCGCGAGGCGCGCGTCCTTCCACGTCCCCCGCCCGCCGAACAGCCGCGATCCCAGATGCGACAGCGCCGCAAGCCCGTAGAGCATCAGCGGCGCGAAGATCACATTCGCCACGAACAGCCCGCCGAACCAGGTCGGCAGCGCCGCCGCCTCCAGCCCGGGCGGAACGGCGCGGGTCAGCACCGGCAGCCGGGCGGCAAAGATCACCAGGCAGGCGAGGACGACGTAGAACAGCAGCCGCGATTCCGGCGGATCGCCGGCGCGCTCGGCCCGGAAGGCGGCGCGCGGATGGCGATAGCCGCCGGCCAGACGCTGCGGCAGCAATGCGGTCATTGCCGGTCCCCGCGATGACGCACCAGCCAGCGGCGCAGCCGCTCGCGGATGTCCTCGGCATAGTCATCCGAGGCGATCTCGCGCACCGCCTCGTCCAGAAACGCCTGCACCAGCAGATCCTCGGCATCGGCGCGCGGAATGCCGCGCGAGGTGAGGTAGAAGAGCTGCGTGCGGTCGACCGCACCGACGGTCGAGCCGTGGCTGCAGCTCACATCGTCGGCATGGATCTCCAGCTCCGGCTTGGCCAGAAACTGGCTGTCGCCGTCGAGCAGCAGCCCCTGGCTGAGCTGATAGCCATCGGTCTTCTGCGCACCGGGGCGGACCAGGATCTTGCCCTGGAACACCCC
>RFIR01000367.1 GCA_003695135.1 Alphaproteobacteria bacterium
CCCAGGCCAGGCTGCCGATCCCGGCCGAGCGCGGATTGGACCGCAGCGCCTTGGCGGCGCGGAACGAGGCCACCGCCGCGGTCACGTTGTGATGCCAGGGGCAGGAGACGGTGTTGAGTTCGGGATCGGACAGGCGGAAATCGGCGTCGATCGTGAGACCGGCATGGGCGAGATAGAGGCCGGGCCGGTCGATGCGGCGGCGATCCTCCGGCACGAATTCCTCGTAGCGCCAGCGCAGCCCGCCATAGACCTCGGTCCAGCGCTCGGCCTCCGCCTCGCCGAAGCTGCGGGTGAAACCGTAATAGCCGCAGCCGTCGAACAGGGGCTCGGCCATCGCAACCGCATCGGGCACGCCATCCTCCCCGGCATAGAGATCGAGCAGGGTGGCGAACACCGCCTGTCGCCGTTCCTCCTCCATGAACGAGATCAGATCGGCGACCCCGCGCGTTTCAAAATAGGGATAGATCAGGAATTCGGCGTTGAAGCAGAAATGCAGCCAGCGCCCGGAAAGCGGTGCATGCAGGGCATTCAGCGCCGCCGCCGCCCCTTCGCGCCCGCGCAGCGTGGTGTCGATCTCGATCACGCCCTCGCCCGCGCCGAGCGCCAGTCCGGGCGGGCGCAGGAGCACGATCGCCGCGAATCCGAGCTTTCTGCAATGGGCAACGGTTTCGGCCAGCGCGCTGCCATCCTCGGCCAGGATCACCGCCACCGGCCCGGGCGGCAGCCGCCCCGGCGGCAGGGAAATGCCGGGACCGGCGGTCACGCCGCGCGCCGCGCGGCCGCTTGCCCCGCCCTGCGCATCCACACCGCACCCGGACGGGAAGCCGAGCCCGACAGGCAGGAAACCGCCGATGTCGATTCCTTCTGGGCAGTCATCGCAAAATTGTTAACCGATCACGAAGCCGGCATCTCAACGAAGCCGTGCACTTGCCGCAAACTGCACGTTTCGCACGAGAGAGTCGGGAAATCAAGGGGGACGCTGCGGCAACTGGAATTATTTGACGCAGCGGCCATTTTACACGCGATTTTGCCTTTCCGTTTCCGATCGGGAACCTTATACCATCCGTGATTCGTGATCGAAAGAACACGACCTCACACCGGAAGAACTTGAAGGGTTCAGCATCATGGAAGGCTCAGTCATGAAGGCAGACACTGAAATCGAGAAGGGCGAGCTACTGGCCCTGACCACCGAGATCGTATCCTCGCACGTGGCCAACAATGCCGTGGCGACCGCCGATCTGCCGGATCTGATAGAGACCATCTTCACGAAGCTGCACGATCTGGCCGCCGAGCAGAGCGAGAAGCCGGTCGAGCTGGTACCGGCGGTCTCGGTCAAGAAATCGCTGACCGACGAGACGATCACCTGTCTCGATTGCGGCAAGCAGATGAAGATGCTCAAGCGGCATCTGGCCACCGACCACAACCTGACCCCGGACGAATACCGCGCCCGGTGGGGGCTGAAGGCCGATTATCCGATGGTCGCGCCCAGCTATGCGCGCAAGCGCCAGGAGCTGGCCAACAAGATCGGGCTCGGCCGCAAGACCAGGAAGTAGCCTGCGCGCGCCCCGCGCGATGGCGCGCCGGGGCGTTGCAGCCCTCGTGGCCAGGGAGTAGAAGCCGGCAGCGGCGGCATGGCCGCTGCGCCGTCCTTTTTTTGCCCGGGGGATCGGACCGTCGTGAGCAGACCGCGCCGTCTTTTCGTCAAGACCTATGGCTGTCAGATGAACGTCTATGACAGCGAGCGGATGGCCGAGCTGATGCGCGCGGAGGGCTTCGAGACCGCCGACAGCCCCGAGGCGGCCGATCTGGTCCTGCTCAATACCTGCCACATCCGCGAGAAGGCCGCCGAGAAGGTCTATTCCGAACTCGGCCGGCTGGTGCCGCTGAAGGCGGCGCGGCCGGGGATGAAGATCGGCGTGGCCGGCTGCGTGGCGCAGGCCGAAGGCGCCGAATTGCGCCGCCGCCAGCCGCAGGTCGATTTCGTGGTCGGCCCGCAATCCTATCACCGCCTGCCGCAGCTGTTGAAGGCGGCCGAGGCCGGCGGGGCCGTCATCGACACCGAGTTTCCCGCCGAGGACAAGTTCGACCGCCTGCCCGCCCCCGCCCGGCGGGCCGCGCCGGCGGCCTTTCTGACCGTGCAGGAGGGCTGCGACAAGTTCTGCAGCTTCTGCGTGGTGCCCTATACCCGCGGGGCCGAGGTCTCGCGCCCGGCGGCGAAGGTGATCGAGGAGGCACGGCAGCTGGTCGATCACGGGGTGGTCGAGATCACCCTGCTGGGCCAGAACGTCAATGCCTATGAAAGCCCCGAGGGCTGGCGGCTGGCGCGGCTGATCGAGGCGCTTGCGGAGATTCCGGGGCTGGCCCGCATCCGCTACACCACCTCGCATCCGCGCGACATGGGCGAGGATCTGATCGCGGCGCACCGCGACATCGACAAGCTGATGCCCTATCTGCATCTGCCGGTGCAGTCGGGCTCGGACCGGGTGCTGAAGGCGATGAACCGCCGCCACAGCGCCGCCGAATACCTCGCGCTCGTCGACCGCATCCGCGCCGCGCGGCCCGATATCGCGCTGTCGGGCGATTTCATCGTCGGCTTTCCCGGCGAGAGCGAGGCTGATTTCGCCGCCACGCTCGATCTGGTGCGCGCGGTCGGCTATGCCAGCGCCTATTCCTTCCGCTACTCGCCGCGCCCGGGCACGCCGGCGGCCGATCGCGAGCAGGTCGCGGTGGAGGTCGCGGCCGAACGGCTCGCCCGGCTGCAGGCGCTGCTGAACGAACAGAAGCAGGCGTTCCAGCAGGGGCTGGTCGGCAAGGTGGTGCCGGTGCTGGTGGAAAAGCCCGGGCGCGAGCCGGGGCAGATGGTCGGCCGCTCGCCCTGGCTGCAGGCGGTGGTGATGCAGGCCGATGCCGGGCGGCGGGGCGAGATCGTGCCGGTGCACATCCGCGCCGCCCATGCCAATTCGCTGGAAGGCGAGATCGTCGTCGCCGAAGAGACCGCGACGTGAGCGGAGGGGGCCGCGTCAACGCGCTGGGCCAGCCGATCGGGGCGCCGCTGCCCGGCTGGCAGGGGGCCACGCCGCCGCCGCGCGAGGCAATGGAGGGGCGCTGGTGCCGGCTGGAGCCGCTGGACCCGGCCCATGCCGCCGATCTGCATGCAGCGTTCAACGAGGATCGCGAGGGACGGATCTGGACCTATCTGCCC